>JBDSEJ010000293.1:0-10476 GCA_039920105.1 Candidatus Nitrotoga sp.
AATTTAAGTAAAATTTAGAGGCGACAACTAGTCTGACACAGGGGGCCTCTCACCCACTTATGATCAAGGCCGTGAAATGGCGCAACATGCAAAACTGACTGATGAAATTGGTATCAAGGTTTACTTCGATCATCCGCACAGCTCTTGGGAGCGCGGACAAAACGAAAACCCCATGGTTTGTTGCGGCAGCATCTGTCAAAGGGTTTTGACCTCTCTGCTTCCTCGTAACTGCACTCGACGAGACATCACATGGAAACTTAACACTCGACCCAGAAAATAGCTAAACTGGTAATGCCCAGCAGAACTTTTCCTTACTGATGAGGCTTTTGACTTCAAGATTTACTAGGCTAAGCAACTTAATATTGTGGTACTTGGATATTGGAACCGCGATGGATTAAAATCCAATTGGTAAGAATAATGCTGTAGATAAAGTCTGCACTACGCGGGTAATACCGCGCTGCAATTTTTCAGATAAAGTGATCGCGAATATATCTAGGCTACCTATAATTTTTCCGAACTCACGCTCAAAGCTGAGATTACGCTCGAGGTCATTCAATTCATTAGTTAACAAATCAAGCTGCCCTTTATCATCGCGTGTATTGGATAGCCGCCACACGACGATTTCGAGGTTACGCGCGGCATTAAAGATGTTTTGTGGCTCAATGGAGTCGGTAAAATAGAATTCAGTTTTTCCTCCATGCGCTTTAATCAACATCGTTTGCAAGCCTACGATTAATGACATTACCCGGTCACCTTGATAGTCAGGTCGAAACGCTTGTTGAATAGCATAGGAACCTTGCGCTTCGTTGATTTCCTTGAATCTCCATCCATGCTGGTTTTCAAAAACTGATTTCGTCATTTCTTCCGCACTAATTGTGGTGTTTTTTCTGAGTTCGCGTGGGTTACGTTTGTATAGTTTTGTCATTAACATACGAAGAATTTGGGTGTTTTCACGCATCTCCACATCAGCCAAACGATCAATATCTGATTTAGCAAGCTGATTAAGAAAATTGCGATCACTCTGTTGTGGGATGGGCTTGCTGTTTTTGGAAGGTTCTGTGGTGGTACAGGCTGACAGTAATGAGACTGCAGTAAAGAGGAGAATCAACCAACAACTGTTTTTCATTTTCAAAATCATGCGGTTCCATTCTTATCGTTTTTCAGAATTGTTTGATAGTTGAACTGCGTTAGCATAGTAGCTTCTTAATCGAGCAAGCAAAAGGAAAATAAATGAATAAATACTTGCACACTGGCGAGTAGCAATATCAATTCCTGGATTGGGGAAAACAGATTTGAATCAGTGGCAAATTTCTTATGGGCACCTCTAAAAATCCAACATTTCAGATGAATGGAGCACATCAAGCTTCGTGACGATAAATTTTCAAGTTACAAAATGATTGTTTCTAAATTTGTTTTAATATCCTACTCTTTGTTTCATGTTTTTTCCTCACTTCAACACTTCAGATTGTAATAGGCGCAATAGCCCTAGCGAAATTCCAATGCTTTCTGTGAATCAGAAGTGCCATACGCAAAGCAATTTAGTGAAAATAATTAAAACTCTATATCAATACAACAGTGTCCGGTTAAAAATCAAACAAATTCATTTGGTTATCGATGGGTGTTGCAATAGCTTGGCAGTGAGTCGACGATGATGAGCTTGGTTTGAGGGGCTCTGGGCTAATGCGGGTAAGGTCTGGATTGATGGCAATACTGCCTTGCAGAATTTCTAAAGGAGAATCTGGGATAATTTAACATTTCATTCGCCCCTACGAGCACGATCTGTATTGTAAAAAATCCTGCACCCTTTTTCATGAATGCCGATACGTTATTGACAGAACAGGGCACATGCTTGCAGTATTTAAGTCGCATCCTTACGTAAGAGGCCCCCCCGCCACTTGATACATTGTGCATAATCATGGATTAATGACAATAACTTGGAAAGTGTACCGGACACGACTTGATGCGCGAGATTATGCATATACAGATCAATGCAGAGCGTTATGCTAATCCGCTCACGCAACTTCCCGGCAGTGTGCCGATCAATAATTAAATAAACCGGTTGCTGCAAAATAACACACGATTTTGCGTGTGCTACCGCGATCTGGGCTATTTCAAACCATACAATGACATGCATGGCTATCGCTAGGGTGCTAACATTATTCAGTTGTCGGGCAAACCTCCTCGATTACTACATTCTCGACCGTGGTTTCATCGGTCATATTGGAAGTAATGATTTCATAGTTTCAGCACAAATGAGAAGTGGCTGTGCCAAAGGTTGCAAAAACCTTTGGCATGATTATCATGGACGTGCAAATGGTCTTGTTGAATTAACTATAGTACTAAAAAATTGACTGTAACAGGCTCAGGAAATCTTTTGATCTAATAGACTTTCATGCATAGATTGGTAACGAAAAATGAACCGTACACAGAGTAAAGATTTACGCTCGCAGTATTTTATTAATCGCGAGCTAGGTCAGCTTGAGTTTAACCAGCGAGTGTTGGCGCAAGCAGAAAATGCCAGCATTCCAGTTCTGGAACGTTTGAAATATCTGTGTATTGTCAGCAGCAATCTGGATGAGTTTTTTGAAATCCGTGTCGCAGGATTGAAGGAGCAAATCAAACTTAAAAGTGTTTCCTCCGGGCCAGACGGCATGGATGCGCGACAGACTATGAGAGAAGTACGGGAACAGGCGCATCGTCTCATCGAACGACAATATCGCATACTTAACAGCGACATTCTGCCTGAATTGGATAGGCATGGCATCCGTTTCTTGCGCCGCATAAGCTGGAACGATGCTCAACGTGCATGGATAAAAAACCTATTTTTGTGTGAGGTGATGCCGGTGCTTACTCCAATCGGCCTTGATCCATCGCACCCTTTTCCTCGTGTACTTAACAAAAGTTTGAACTTTGCTATCGAGCTGGTAGGCAAAGATGCTTTCGGGCGCAATTCTGCCAAGGCCATTGTGCAGGCACCGCGTGTGTTGCCGCGCACCATTTTGTTACCGTCTGAAATTAGTGGTTGTGCTCATGGGTTTGTATTTCTTTCCTCCATTTTGCATGCACATGTTGGCGAACTGTTTGGCGGAATGGAAGTGTTGAGTTGCCACCAGTTCCGTGTTACACGTAACAGCAATCTTTTTGTGGATGAGGAAGAGGTAAAAAATTTACGTATCAGTTTGCAGGGAGAATTGCCGCAACGGCACTTCGGCAATGCTGTACGCCTTGAAGTTACAGATAATTGCTCGCCACAGGTAGCATCGTATTTGTTGCAGCAATTCGAGCTGGGGCAGGATGACCTGTATCGCGTAGATGGGCCGGTAAATTTGGTGCGTCTGATGGGTATTCCCGACCAAGTAGCGCGTGATGATTTGAAATTCCCTTCTTTTGCACCTGGTATACACAGCGACTTGCTTAAGAAGGGAGCAGACATGTTCAAAGTCATCCGCAAGAGCGATGTTCTGCTGCATCACCCTTTCCAGTCATTCAAGCCTGTCATTGATCTTATCCAGCAGGCCGCTGCCGATCCAAGTGTAGTTGCCATCAAACAAACCGTGTACCGCACCGGTGTGGATTCGAAATTAATGGAGGCACTCATCACCGCTGCCCTACATGGCAAAGAGGTGACTGTAGTAGTGGAATTGCTGGCGCGTTTCGATGAGGAAGCCAACATCAACTGGGCAAGCCGTTTAGAAGAAGTAGGGGCACATGTAGTGTATGGCATTGTTGGGCACAAGACACATGCCAAAATGCTGATGGTGATACGGCGCGAGGATGGCAAGCTGCGCCGTTATGTCCATCTGGGCACAGGGAATTATCATCCGCGCACCGCACTGTTATATACAGATTTTGGATTGTTCACGAGCAATGAGAAAATGTGCGCAGACGTCAATGAGGTGTTTACTCAGCTGACCAGTCTGGGAAAAGCGGGCAAATTAAATTTTTTGTGGCAGTCGCCTTTTTCGTTGCACAGCCAGATATTGCGCGCCATTCAGAATGAAATGAATCTCGCCAAAGCAGGTAAACGCGCACACATTATTGCAAAGATGAACGCATTACTTGAACCTGAAATTATCCGGGCGCTATACGAAGCATCGCAGGCTGGGGTGAAAGTGGATCTTATCGTACGCGGAGTGTGCGCACTACGTCCGGCCGTCCAGGGACTTTCCGAAAATATCCGTGTACGCTCGATAATTGGACGTTTTTTGGAACATACTCGAATATTCTATTTTCGCAATAATCTGGCGCACAACGTATATCTGAGCAGTGCCGATTGGATGGACCGCAATTTCTTTCGTCGCATAGAGGTGTGTTTTCCAGTTCTCGACAAAAAACTGAAAAAACGTGTGATCGAAGAAGGACTAAAAGCTTATATGCAGGACAACGTTCAAGCGTGGGAAATGGATTCTAATGGCCATTATCGAGTAATGACTCCTCGTCGTTCTGTACTGAAATGCGCGCAATCTTCATTATTGCAACAGCTCGCCGAATCTGCGACGCCTGAGATTTGCTAGTTAGGATTTGCAACTATTTGGGCGCGACGGGGCACTTGCACTTATTACGTAAACTTTTCAACCTACCTTTAATACAAGAAAGAATATGCAACGTTAGGTGTAGAAAATTTTGAAGGCGAACTTTGTTCAGATATGGTCGGTTAACGCTGACATGGATGAGAATAGAAGTAAATCATGCTTGCAGATAGCTGCAATTTGTGAGGCGACGAATACATCAACTAAAGAAAAGCTGATACATGTCGATCAATGTTTAGTGCCTGAACTTCTTTGGGATAGCAATTTGTGACCCTATAGCTTGGCTAGGAACTGGTCTGAAATGCCACACCAACTCCGGTACCAAGGATTCAACTAGACTCCATCTACAAGGATAAACTTATGTGGAAAGTAATCAGAAATAATCCAGACCGACTGGTATTTTTCGGATGCATGTTTGGTGGGATGATGTTGGTAGTAGTCAATCTGATTTATTGAGGGTTATGGATCATTACAGGCGTTCATTCTAACAATCAAATTGCATGTGAATTTCTCGCGCAGCAATGCATATTTTTTCCGTAAGGGGATTCAAAATTATGTATTTCGTGATCGATAGATGCTCGAAAAATAAGAAAGTGAATAAATAACGCTTAATACTTGTAGGATTATTCGCCAATTTACTCTTGGTTTGCATCGCTTTTTTAACCTCTCGTTTCATCGTAGGTTTCCCCAAGGCTTTTAAATATCTATCACGCCCATGGCACAGAAATCGAGCTGAACTTGACCACAGATCAGGCGCATGCCGCGCTTGCGATGTTACCTATAAAGGACCCCCACAACGAATGGCAAAGCACGCTGCAATAAACTTCACAGCATCTACCTCTCGGTACTCTGGCTGTATTTACTGCGTACGACTGCAAACTTTGCATCAAATCTGTCGTAACCTAAAACGGAAGATATTCTGAAAATTGGTGTATGTTTTTCACGTCGCATACCCAAAATTTCAATAGCAGAAGAGCATAAGGCTTGAAGTTTTGGGTTCCTATATAGGTCAAATGGAGTCGGACAATGAGACCGAAGCCATAAACGAGATTGGTAAGGCTGACGACATTTTCCGTCAGGCGATGCTGGAGCATAGTAATTTTCTCGAATTCTGAGCAGGATGTGAGTATCTTTAACAATCGAGGTATAGAATCGCTGTTTTAATCATCAAGGATAGATCTTTGAACCTAATTTTATGGCGGCATGCGGATGCCGAGGACGGCGTACCGGACATCGCACGCAAATTGACCGCAAAAGGCGAAAAACAGGCTCAACTGATGGGGTCGTGGCTAAGATCGCATCTTCCCGAGGATGCACGCATCCTAGTCAGCTCGGCAAAGCGTACTCAGCAAACGGCAAGTGTTTTTGGTCTGGAGTTCGAGACAAGAAGAGAGGTCGGCGCGGAAGCATCGGTTATGTCTGTAATGACTGCAGCAGGATGGCCGGATGCCAAGGGTACAGTGCTTGTGGTTGGCCACCAGCCTACCTTAGGGCGCATTGCTGCTACTTTGCTGACGGGTTACGAGGCCGATTGGAACGTTAAAAAAGGTGGAGTGTGGTGGTTTAGTAACCGTTTGCACGGTGACCAAATGCTAACCATACTACGCACAGTGATGTCGCCGGAGTTTCTTTTTTGATGATAGCGGTCGGCGCAAAGTGTGTGCGTAATTTTATCCGCATCTATCGTTGATTTAATCAGGCACCGCTGCTTCATTGTGGGTGCAGAGAGTTATCACCACACTTTTGCAAAAACTTTCAGCAAAACTTAGCGCTGTATTACCATATTTGGTTGTTTTCAGGGCTACGCTCATGGACTGGAAAAGTTCGGGGCGGCCAAAGCTCAAGTTTACGCACTTGTTAATCTTGCCATACCCGCAACTCCATTTCGCTCGCAGCTACCGTGGTCGGAATCGCCACCAGCAATTGCTACCAGATTTTATTTTTTGCTATTAACAATTTAATTAATAATCACTACTGCATCACAAAAGATATGCAGCAAAATCATATTAAAATGATGTCGTACTGCTCTTGACTGTACAAGCTTTCCACCTGTAGTGACACCGGTTTGCCAATAAGATCAGAGAGCTGAGCCAAGCTTTGCGATTCTTCGTCGAGAAAAAGATCAATAACAAATTGCGAAGCCAGGATGCGATATTCACGAGCGTTAAACTGACGTTCTTCGCGCATAATTTCGCGCACAATTTCATAGCATATGGTCTGCGCGGTCTTTACTTCGCCGCGACCATCGCATGTGGGGCAGGACTCACAAAGTATGTGCGCCAGACTTTCGCGCGTACGTTTGCGCGTCATTTCCACCAACCCCAAAGTGGAGAAACCGTTTACAGTGATACGGGTGTGATCACATGCCAGCGATTTTTTGAATTCTTCCAACACAGCATCACGGTGTCCTTGGCTATTCATGTCAATAAAGTCGCAAATGATGATACCGCCCAAATTTCGCAGTCGTAACTGGCGCGCGATAACTTGTGCGGCATCTAGATTTGTCTTAAAGATGGTATCGTCAAAATTACGCGAGCCAACGAAGCCACCGGTATTAACATCGACCGTGGTGAGGGCTTCGGTCTGGTCAATGATGATATACCCCCCCGACTTGAGATTCACACGGCGCGATAGCGCACGCTCAATTTCCTCTTCTACTCCATACAGATCAAATAGCGGACGCTCACCGACATAATGCTCCAGCCGCGACATCGCGCTGGATATAAAATCCTTAGCAAAGGCAGCCATTCGTTGATAAATTTCGCGTGAATCCACCAAGATACGCGTGTTGCCTTCGTTGACGAAATCTCGCAACACGCATAGGCTGATGTCAAGTTCTTGATACAACAAAAAAGGAGCTGAAGATATTCTCGCCTGTTCTTGGAGCTTTATCCACAGCTTGTTGAGATATTCCATGTCTGCGAGCAACTCTTTGTCTGTCGCAGTCTCCGCCATGGTGCGGATGATATAGCCGCCGCTGCTATTGTCAGGTAGCAACTTTTGCAGCTTGATACGCAATAATTCGCGCTCGGCCTCATTCTCAATGCGTTGCGATACGCCGATGTGTATTTCCTGTGGCAGAAACACCAGCAGACGTCCTGCAATACTGATCTGAGTGGAAAGCCTGGCGCCCTTGCTGCCAATAGAGTCCTTGATGACCTGTACCAGAAGGCTCTGCCCCTCATACAGGATTTTCTCGATTGGCTTCGCAGCATCGCTGTTATTGCGGTTTTCCCAGATGTCCGCAACATGCAGAAAAGCAGAGCGTTCCAACCCGATATCGATGAAGGCAGATTGCATGCCAGGCAGAACGCGTTTCACGCGCCCTACGTACACATTGCTGACGATTCCGAGATGACTGCCGCGCTCAATGTGGAGTTGTTGTACTATTCCTTGTTGCATTACAGCAACGCGGGTTTCCTGCGGGGAGACGTTGATAAGAATTTCGTCATTCACAGAATGGGATAACCGAATATTTGCAGAAGCTCAGCCGTTTCGAACAGAGGTAAACCCATTACACCTGAGTAGCTGCCTTCTATGTGTTGTATGAATGCCGCAGCGTAACCTTGGATGGCATACGCGCCAGCTTTGTCTAACGGCTCGCTGGTGAAGATGTAGCGCCGGATACGCTCTTCGCTAAGCGTTGCAATAGTAACTTTACTGACTGACAAGCGCATTTCCGTACGCCCCTCGAAAGCAACTGCGACAGCACTCAATACTTGGTGTTGTCGTCCAGAAAGGAAGCGCAGAGTGGCCGCAGCCTGTTCACGACCTTGCGGCTTGCCAAGAATCTTGCCATCCAGAATAACACTGGTGTCGGCAGCCAAAACAGGGAGGGGGGGTAAGTTGCGGAATTGCAACAAATTCCATCCAGCATTTACTTTCTCTTGGCATACCCTTTGCACATGCACTTCAGGTGACTCATATTTATGCGGAGTTTCATCCACATCAATCTTACGGGATGAGTTAGAACGTAACAATAAAGTTTCAAAACTAATCCCGATCTGCTTTAGCAGCTCTCGGCGACGTGGGCTTTGAGAGGAGAGGAAAATGCGTGGGTGGGGCATCATGGCTCTTTAAAATCCTATAATTGCGTGCCGCATCATTCACGATGATAAGGGTGATTGTGCAACAAGCTGTGGGCGCGATACAGCTGTTCCGCCAGCAATACGCGCACCAAGCCATGCGGCAGAGTCATGGCCGATAGCGCCAGCAGCTGCTGTGCACTGTTTTTGATGGATTCGTGCAAGCCGTCAGCGCCTCCAATGATGAAAGCCACATCGCGCCCACTGCCCATCCAATCTTGCATTTGTTGAGCCAACTGCTTGGTTGAGGAATGTGCGCCGCGCTCATCCAACACTATGCGGAGCACATCTTTTGGGAGAGCGCTTAAAATTCGCTGCGCCTCTGCCTCCATCATCTGCGTTACGCTCTTGCCGGAGGTTCGTGGCTCCGGCTTTATTTCTATAAGTTCGATTTTTGCCTCACGAGCCATACGCTTGGAATATTCCGTGAAACCTGCGGCAATCCAAGCTGGCATCTTGTGTCCGACAGCAACCAGCGACAATTTCAATTTGGCTCGCTAGCCGCCTTAGGCGGCAGATGTCTCATGCTCCATAACTCTTCCAACTGGTAGTAAGCACGTACTGCAGGCTGCATGATATGCACTACCACTTCGCCGAGATCAACTAGCACCCACTCACCGCTTTCTTCACCTTCTATGCTGATTGCTGGCTCGCCGCGCAGCTTGAGTTGCTTGGACACATGATCGGCCAATGCCCTGGTTTGACGCGGTGAATTGGCACTGGCGATTACCATGCGATCGAACAGCTGACTTTTTTTACTCGTATCGAGTACGCTAATATCATTGGCCTTTATATCTTCCAATGCGGTCACTACGGCCAGGATTTTTTCTTCAATGGTTAGCATGTTAGGTATATAGGTGATGTAAATGAATGTAATCGGCTACTGTGTCCGGTAGCAGGTAATGGATGTTTTTTTTTTCGGCACAACGTTTACGAATATCAGTAGCGGAAATTTCCAGGGCAGGCATATCCGCCACCAGGATCGCTCCGGCAGGCGAGTCGCGCAGAATACTGGGTGCCGGGACAAGGCGCGCCCTGTATTCATCGCGCAAAGTCTCGTTAACCTTATTTATGGTGTTGCCAAGTGGGTGCCCGGCACGCTGCATTACCAATATGTGCGACAGTTCGAACAAATTTTTCCATTCATGCCAAGAGTGTAACAGCAGGAAGGCATCGCCGCCCATCAACAAACACAGCGGCTGTTGCATACCCATCTCGGCACGCAGCGCAGAAAGCGAGTCCACCGTATAACACGGATCGATGCGATAAATTTCACGATCATCCAGAACGAATGCCGAGTTACCTTGCAATGCCAGACGGACCATATCCAAACGCTGCACTGCGCTAGCGCGTGGCGCATTGCGGTGCGGTGGCGTACCGCTGGGAATGAAGTGTATCGCAGCCAGATTGCATTGCTCCAGTGCTTCCTGTGCCAAGCGCAGATGACCATTATGGACAGGATCGAACGTGCCGCCCAAGATACCGATGGGGGCTTGGTTCACTGGTTATAGCACCAGCCGGCGAACATCCGACAATACTTTGCCAAGATAACTCGTGAAACGCACTGCCTCCGCACCATCGATTACGCGATGATCATATGACAGCGACAGTGGCAACATTAGTCGCGGCACGAACTCACTCTCTTTGAATACTGGCTTTATGTTCGCCTTAGACACACCCAGAATAGCCACTTCTGGCGCATTAATAATAGGTGTAAACGCTGTCCCGCCGATGCCGCCCAGACTGGAAATAGTGAAACAGCCACCTTGCATGGCGGTTGCGGGGAGCTTTTTCTCCCGTGCTTTGGTGCTAATCTCGCCCAACTCCTTGGCCAGTTGGACGATGCCCTTTTGATCCACATC
>JBDSEJ010000294.1:0-1671 GCA_039920105.1 Candidatus Nitrotoga sp.
ACCCTCCTGAACCGCGGTGCGCAGCGATTGGGTCAGCTTGCGCTGTGCCCTCGTCAGCACCGCCAGTACGCACCCACTCATCGACCTCGGACAGCTGGAATTTCCACAGCCTGCCAATCTTGTGCGCGGGCAGGCCTTTGCGCTCGCGCCAGCGGTAGACAGTGTCTTTAACGACGCCTAGATGCCGGGCGACATCGATTGCAGTGACCCACGGTTCCGAATTCATGGCATTGGCGCTCAGATTAAGGTTTCAAAGTCGTTCTAAATCGTTATAAGTCTAACAGAGACCGTCTTTAGCAGCCATCTCTGCAGGGCCTGCAATCGCCTCTGCTATTGGGGGTAAACCAGCATCACGTGTTTAGGGCAGAAACACGGCATCGGATGCGCTCATTACCCCATTTGAGGCGGGCCATTACCCGCTTCTGCGATGAAAGTTTGGCTTCCTGATCGTCTAGCGCCTGAATGTTGACGTCAGCCATCAAACCAAGGAGGACTGCGATGAACACTCTGCCCAAACTCACCCCTAGCCAAAGCCTACTGTTGTGTACTGCCGCCAGCCGCGACGATGGGCGGGTGATTATGCCTGATATCCTGCGCGTTGGGGCAAGGGGTAAGGTACTGACCACTGGGCCGAAGCTCATGAGACTCATCTAGCGCAATCCGAAAAGTACATGCGCCATATTAAGGAAGCTGGACGACTGGGCAATCAGGATGCACTTCTTCAGCTGGCGGAGCGATTTGACGATCCGTCCTTCTTCGAGCAGCAACGTCGTAATGTTGATGTGACCCAGCAGCAGTTGCCGCTATTGCAGAACGCATGGGCCGTACTGCTGATACCAGATATTGGCTGTCCGCAGCTGCCGAGGGCGGAGACACGGATGCCATGCTCCAGCTCATA
The DNA here is from genome assembly GCA_039920105.1 of Candidatus Nitrotoga sp. Lineage (GTDB taxonomy): Bacteria > Pseudomonadota > Gammaproteobacteria > Burkholderiales > Gallionellaceae > Nitrotoga. The sequence goes on from JBDSEJ010000294.1 coordinate 899, forward strand.
GAGGAATACGATCATGCTGATCTGCACCAATGCTGGACATGGGCGTATCTCTCTCAGCTGGTCGGAACGGACCTGGCCCAGGACGCGCATTACGCGATCCACGAGGACGGTTCGAAATACGACGATGACGTCGGTGGTTCGATCTATGTCGAAGGGCGCGACGGGGTAGATCTCGAACCGCTCAGTGCCGAGCAGGACGCTACTGCCAGGCTTGCAGCGCAAAAAATGTTTGAGCAGATTGAACGGGAGGCTTGGTAGGGCTAGAGGTTTTGCAATTGGGCGGTGAGGCTGTGGACTGGTTGTTCCTCCGGTAGCCAATACTTTAATCCAACCGATTTATACTTCCGCGCGTAGGTATTTGTTCTATATGGGCAAAATTTGTGGATTTTGCGGACTTCAGGCTAGGTTCAGGAGCGAGGACGGAGCGAGGAATAGCCAGAAGAAAGTGGAATTTGGCTCGAAACGGACAATTGTGGCAGCAGGCGAAATCCACAAGCGTTCGCAGTAACCCGCCCGATTATGTGGAAACCGGCGCGAACAGGTAAGAAAAAACCCCAGCAGAAAACGGTTGGGGTTTCAATATTGTTTGGGAGACGTCTATACGATCGCATATCGTAACTGGCTGTGGCAAAAATGGGCCATTCCCATACGTGCTAGAGCACCGAAAATAGGTTTTTGCCAAATTTATTCGCGTTATATCACGAATGAGGAAAGCTGCTTGTTGTCAATCTTGATTGCTAAAACTTGAGGTTAGACAAATTTGCTGCTGATAG
>JBDSEJ010000295.1:0-3238 GCA_039920105.1 Candidatus Nitrotoga sp.
CCCTGGAGAAACATGTCCATCGGCAAGCCCGCCACCGATGAACACGGCGTTACGCGGTAAAGGAAAAACAGGCAAAGGGGACATTTCTACTTTGCAGGAAAGGGGACATTTCTATTTAGCGTTGACACCTTATTAAAAATTGATGGAAAATTACTCGGATGATTGATGTTCATCAGTTACTGGGTATTAGTCATGCTATCTTGGCTTGATGAAGGTCATTGTCACCATAAATGACAGCACAGAGCGTCTTTATAAAATTCTAAAAGGCATACGACGACCAGCTGAGCTAACCGCCATCAGTTTTTGAGTAACGTGAAATGATACTTTGAGGATTAAAAAATGAGCCAGTTGAATGTGACCACGCTTAACCAGAAATTCGCCATTCCGGGACAACTTGAGTTTGCTGAGGACGCGAGTGGCTTGGTCATTGCGTGCATTGCCAACCGACAAGCACAATCTACCATTTCATTGCAGGGTGCGCATGTCATGACCTTTGAGCCTGTGGGTGAAAAACCGGTCATTTGGCTCAGTCCTGTAGCCAAATTAGCACATGGCAAATCCATTCGTGGCGGTGTACCAATTTGTTGGCCGTGGTTTGGTGCCCATGCAACTGACAACACCTTTCCAAGTCATGGGTTTGCCCGTACCGTTCCCTGGCAAGTTATGGCCAGCGAAGCATTATCAGATGGCAGCACTCGCATCACCTTTGAGTTGCCACAAAGCTCAATTCCTTCTGCGCAGTGGCCGCATGCTTGTCGGGTGCGGTACATCGTGACGATCGGAAAGGAGATGATCGTGGAGCTTGTCACTGAAAATACCTGCCAAAGCATGTTTGAAATTGGCGAAGCGTTGCATACTTACTTCGCTATTAGCGATGTGGATAAAATTCGTATTACAGGTTTGGAAGGCTGCGCTTATCTGGATAAGGTAGGTGATTGGCAATGCAAAACACAAGCAGGCGCAATTACTATAGCCAAAGAAGTAGACCGTCTCTATGTGAATACCGACTCAGATTGTGTAATTGATGACAGTGGCCATAACCGCCGTATACATGTTGCAAAGTGTGGCAGTCGTTCCACAGTGGTGTGGAATCCATGGGTGGCAAAGGCCGCGAAATTGGGCGATTTCGGCAGCGACACAGGCTATAGAGGCATGGTCTGTGTGGAAAGTGGGAATGCGGCGGAAAACGTCGTTAAAGTCGCAGCGGGTGCAATGCACTCGTTGCGTGCAGCCTACTACAGTATTGAGAAAATATGACCAACATGGCTTCAATTCAGCCTTAAATGAAGCCCTGCAACCCACTTGTCTTGAGTCGGGCAAAATTTGCCGTACGTCTCATTGAGTGAAAGTGGTGAATTGATTATTGATGGAAGGCAAGGTAATTTATCAAAATGGAAATTATGTAGGTATTAAATGCCAACATAGTGACATGGTTAGCTTTGATCAATCTCCGCCGATTGTAGGGATTACATCTGGGTGACTCCAACTATTGGAGAGAGCTGGCTGAGAACTTGAATTTGCGACGCTTTAAGTAAGCTCCCTTTGATATAAGGCAATATAAAATCAATTCGGTAACGCAGTTCAATGCTGTTATAATCCAAAAAGTGGTGTTAATTTCTAGTCTTCTGCCCACTGTCCAAACTGGTTTTCAAAATCCATCTATCAGCCTAAGACTGGCGCCATCAAAGGCGACAGGCCGATTTTTTCTAGGAATAATTTATGACCTTCTCAGCCCTCGGTTTGTCCGATGAACTCGTCCGCGCCGTTACCGAGCGTGGTTACACTGAACCAACGCCTATTCAGGCGCAGGCCATTCCTGTTGTACTCTCCGGCGGCGATCTTCTGGCTGGTGCACAAACAGGTACCGGCAAGACTGCAGGCTTCACCCTGCCTATTCTGCATCGTCTAACTGCTTCTGCGAAACCTGCAACCGGCAAGGCACCGATTCGTGCGTTAGTACTTATCCCCACGCGCGAGCTTGCCGCACAGGTAGAAGAGAGCGTGCGCGATTACGGTAAATATCTCAAGCTTACTTCAATGACAATGATCGGTGGAGTTAACATCAATCCGCAAATACAGCGCTTAAAAAGCCGTGTGGATATTTTAGTTGCCACACCTGGCCGGTTGCTCGATCACTTGCAGCAGAGAACGCTGGATCTGTCGCATATAGAAATTCTGGTGCTGGATGAGGCCGACCGTATGCTGGACATGGGTTTCATTCGCGACATCAAAAAGATCTTGGCCATATTGCCCAAACAGCGGCAAAATCTGCTATTTTCCGCCACCTTTTCCGACGAAATCAAGATGCTGGCCGATGGATTGCTCAATAAACCGGCGATGATAGAAGTGGCGCGCCGCAACGCGACTGCAGAACTGATTACGCAGAAAATTTACCCGGTGGATCGTGAAAGAAAGCGAGAGCTACTCACCCATCTTATCAAGGAATACAACTGGCATCAGGTGCTGGTTTTTACTCGTACCAAACATGGTGCCAACAAGTTAGCCGAACAACTCAATAAAGACGACATTCCAGCGCTGGCCATCCATGGCAATAAAAGCCAAGCGGCACGCACCCGCGCATTGGCAGAATTTAAAACTGGCAAACTGCAGGTGCTGGTGGCGACTGACATTGCTGCACGTGGCATTGACATCATTGAATTGCCGCACGTGGTTAACTTCGAAATGCCCAATGTATCGGAAGATTATGTCCACCGCATTGGACGAACCGGTCGCGCGGGTAGCGAAGGTGAGGCAAGTTCCCTGGTATGTATTGATGAGCATAAACTTCTATGGGACATTGAACGCCTGACCAAGCGTGAAATTCCGGTTGTGCAGGTGCCGGGCTTCGAGCCTGATCCTCGCATCAAGGCAGAGCCTATTTTAAACGGTCAGAATCGCGGTCAAGGTGGAGGGCGTAAGCAGGGGCAAGGTCAGGGGCAGGGACATAGTCGTACTCGGTCAGCGCCGCGTGCTGGTACTGGGCATGGTCGTGCCAGTACTTCTACTGGTAAGCCTGTTACCCGCACACCTGCATTGCAACGTTCCGGTGGATTCAGTCGCTAATATTGTCTTCGCCAAGACGCGAAACAGGTAATTAACTGGACTAGTTCCGACAAAGCTGATTAATTTGTTTTTTAAGAAATTTGTAGCAGCGTTGGCGAGCATGACTCAATATTCCAGGGTATCAAAAGGCTATCAAAATGAATGTCACAACAGACGAAAAAATCATAGCTGCGAC
>JBDSEJ010000296.1:0-1755 GCA_039920105.1 Candidatus Nitrotoga sp.
ATAATCGCAATTTTTGTGCTTATAGGTGTGCTTGCCCTTATTGTTTTCCCGTCACACTGGCATTCTTGATGCATATTTGAAGTGTGAGGCCAGTTTGCTCTGGAGGCTGCTACTGGAGTTACAAAATATGAATAATCTAACCAGTTATAAAATGAATATGACTCTAAACAATAAATCGAAGACACTTCCAAAAGCCAATTCAAGCCAATCAAACGTGACATGAACTGCCTGTTCCCCGTCGATCAGTGACTGCCGGGGACCGGTATATCAACTGCCTGCCCGATATGTCGTTGAGATTGTCGAGTCGCTTGGTCTTGAAGCGTATGGAATGTGCCTACATCAGCAGTGGAATAGTCCCGTTTCAACCCGAATCGCTGCTGACTATTTTGGTTTGTTTTTCCATCATGACAGTGTGAAGCCAGACAGGAAGCTAGGCGCTGCATATTTGGCTGCTGAAAAAAACGACTTTCACGAGAGCAGAATGCAAACGCTACAGCCGTTGCTGGCGATCAATGCGTCTATAAATTAACGATAATAATATCCAAGCCTAATCCAACACTGGATTACCATTGAGAAATATCACAAACTCTTCGGCTGGTAGCGGATGGCTATAATAATAACCTTGGATTTCATCGCATCCTCGAGAACGCAAGAAGTCCAGTTGCTCCAACGTTTCCACGCCTTCGGCGATAACCTGCATTTTAAATTGGTGGCCCAGACTGATGATGGAACGCACGATAGCCGCATCATTTTCATCGACAGCGATGTCTCGTACGAAGGATTGATCAATTTTAAGTCGATCGAGAGGCATTTTCTTCAAGTAACTAAGGCTAGAATAACCAGTGCCGAAATCATCGACGGCCAATTGCACTCCCAGCTCATGCATTTGAGCCAAGAAAGCCATTGACGCTTGAGCCTCGTTCAGCATGACGCCTTCGGTAATTTCTAACTCCAAGTCATTTGGATGCAGCCCCGACTCTTGTAATACAGTAATGATCATTTGCGCCAGTTGAGGCTGACGCAATTGGCTAATGGATAAATTAATGGATATCGGGAATAAAGGCATCCCGTGCCGTCTCCATGCGGCTAATTGTGCGCAAGCTGTACGCAGCACCCATGCGCCTATAGGTATAATCTGTCCGGTCTCTTCGGCTACTGGAACAAATTCCCCTGGCGAAACAAAACCCTTTTCTGGATGCTTCCAGCGTAGTAATGCCTCCGCACCGCACACCATTCCACTGACCAAGTTTACCTGCGGCTGATAATGCAGTGTGAATTCATTGCGTTCTAATGCTAAACGCATATCATTTTCCATAGAAAACAGTTGATTGGCACGGAAATTCATTTCTGGCTCAAAAAACATGAAGTTGCTGCGCCCCTCTGCTTTTACACGATACATCGCCACGTCAGCGTGTTTGATCAAAGTATTGATTTCGTCTTCACTATCCGCATTGTCAGGATAGATACTAATGCCAATGCTGGCATGGGTGGCGATTTGCAGATTGCCGACATCACAGGGGGCAGTCAGTGCCTTTAATATTTTGCCAGACACACGTGATGCGCCGATTGCATCTGTTTCACGCAGTAATACAATAAATTCGTCACCACTAAGGCGTGATACGGTATCTACATCACGCACACATTCTTGTAAACGCAGCGCCACTACCTGTAATAATTTATCGCCTACCGCATGTCCCATTGAATCGTTTACATATTTAAAGCGATCAAGATCGATGAATAGCAGTGCAAATTTCT
>JBDSEJ010000297.1:0-4005 GCA_039920105.1 Candidatus Nitrotoga sp.
ACTTCGCTGACTTTGACTGGACCTTTCCCACTCAAATCTTCGCGTAGCATTTCTCCAGCGCGTTGTGACATATTTTTGAAGATTTTTTCACGTAGTTCTTCGCTCGCGCCTTTAAGTGCAACAATTAGAGATTCGGACTGAACCTCACGTAGAATGAGCTGAATACCGCGGTCATCCACATCCAGAAGGTTTTCAAAGACGAACATTTCATCAAGGATTTTTTGTGCCAAGTCGGCGTCATGACTGCGGACTATTTCAATGACGACACCTTCCTGCACGCTGCCCATGAAGTTGAGGATTTTTGCTGCGGTGCGGACGCCGCCCTTGATGCGCTTCTTGTTGACCGCGTTGCCAGTCAACAGCTTTGTTAATACATCATTTAGTTCACGTAGTGCGGTAGGCTGCACCCCATCCAGCGTCGCAATGCGCAATAGTACGTCGCTGCGCGTACGTTCGGTTAATAAACCCAGGATGCTAGCAGCCATATCGGGTTCGAGATGCACCAGAATGGCGGCGATAATCTGAGGGTGTTCGTTACAGACCAGTTCAGCGACTGATGCCGGATCCATCCACTTTAGACTTTCAATGCCGCTAGTATCACTATTGTGCAAGATGCGATCCAGCAAGCCGGCCGCTTTGTCGTCTCCCAGTGCCTGGGTTAGCATGCCGCGGATATAATCGCTTGCATCCATACCGATAGTTGTTTTTTGTGCGGCAATTTCATGAAATTCATCAAAAACATTGCCAACCTGTTCGCGGGTCAGATTTTTGAGCGTTATCATCGCGGAGCTAATCTTCTGCACCTCCCTCGGTTCGAGATATTTAAGCACCTCTGCTGCCTCGCTCTCGCCGAGTGTCATGAGCAAAATCGCGCTTTTTGTAATACCAGCATCACTCATTGCTATTCACCCATCCCTGCACAACTGATGCTACGACCTTGGGATTCTGCCCCGCTATTATTTTTGCGGCCTCTATATTATTGTCATAGGATTTATTTGCCTGCTGTACTGCTTGTTGCGCTACGTTTTTTTCCTGAGCCGCAGCTTGTGGGACTTCTTCAGTTTTGCTCTCTACTATTGGTACAGGTGGGGCGAAAAAATTTCTGAAAGCTGGGCGAATGACACCGAAAAGCAGGTAAAGCGCTATGCCTGTAATTAATAGATATTTCAATAAATCTTTCGCCAAAGCAATCATCTCTGGTTGTTTCCAGAATGGTTCTTCTGGAACAGCAACTTCCTTTTCTACATTGAAGGCGCTGTTCAGAACATTCAGACTGTCACCACGGCTTACGTTGAAGCCCATGGCGTCTTTCACCAGTGCAGTGATTTGCTCCTTCTCGCTGTCGTTTAGAGGTTTGGAGCTTTTCTTTCCATTTTTGTCGGTAATGGTACGATTATTTAGCACCACTGCAACTGACAAGCGCTTAATACTGCCTACAGGCAGCTTGGTGTGACGTATGGTGCGATCCACTTCATAATTGACAGTGGATTCTTTGAGAGAGCTTGTCATACCACCACCGGTTGCAGCTGCCACTGCGCTGGATGGGGCAACGATGGGTGCGGTGGCAGGAATTGGCGGCTGATTCGATAATGCACCCGGTACGCCTGACGCATTTTGGCCAGCGCCATTTGTAGAGGCCATGGTTTGCTGGCTGCGCAATGTGGATTCTTTGGGATCTTGGTTGGGTTTGTAACTTTCTGCAGTCTGTTCGGTTTGTGCAAAATCGATGTCTGCTGTGACTTGCGCTCGCACATTGTTAATCCCTATCAATGGCGCGATGATGGCTTCAATACGATTGATATAGGCCTGTTCAATTTGTCGCACGTAACTGATTTGAGTGGCGTCCATTTGTCCGGTACTACCCTCCTTGAGAGCGCTTAACAACGTTCCGCTTTGGTCTACAACGGTAACATTTTTGGCGGGCATATTTGGGACGCTGCTGGAAATAAGATGCACGATGCCGCTTATTTGGCTTCCATCCAAAGTGCGGCCAGGATAAAGTGTTAGAACCACGGATGAGCCGGGTTGCTGCTGCTCTTTAACAAATACCGTTGGTTTTGGTATGGCCAGATGCACGCGTGCGCTTTGCACCGAGGCTAGCGTTTGCACCGAACGCGCTAACTCACCCTCCAATGCACGTTGGTAATTCATCTGTTCGAGAAACTGGCTGGTGCCGAATTTCTGATTTTCCATCAATTCGAAGCCGACTAAGCTACCCTTGGGCAATCCTTGTGAAGCCATGCGCAGGCGCACCTCATGCACCTGATCGGCAGGGACCAGCAGGGCGCCGCCGCCTTCAGCAAATTTATAAGGCACGTTCATTTGTTGTAACGATTCGATGATAGCCCCGCCATCGCGATCGGAAAGATTGCCATACAACACGCGATAATCAGGAGTTTTCCCCCACATCCACATGCCTAAAATCAGCGCGACCATGGCCGCAGCAGCAACCAAAAGACCAATGCTTTGTTTGCTATTGAACCCCGCAAGCGTTTGCATCATTGTAGGGGTTAAATTTTGCTCTGCCATTTTATTCGCCGCATTTTTATATTTTATTTTGTAGCTAAAGGTGAAACGTCCTAAGTGTGCCGGTATTTAAGGTAAAAAAGTGGTATGCAAGGGCTCGTTAGATAATGATCGTCGTTTCATGATTTAAATTGAATTATTAATTTGAGAACTTGCAATGCTATGCATTATCGCCAGACGCTACAGATGCAGTACAGTGAAAAGCGAACAGATTCTCCTGCTTTTCCAGCGTTAAAATGGCAATAGCGGGTGATAAGGTACATGTTCAAATAGTAGAGGTGAATTATGAATGTTTCTGGGGTGGATAATTTGTTGGGTGACATGCGTGCTGCAATGGTTTTAGCGCAAGGAGGAGCTGCGTCCAAAACCGCTGCGACGACAGTAACAGACTTTGCCAGCGTGCTGAAATCTTCACTGGATGGTGTAGCTCAGACGCAAAATCACGCTGAAACCATGCAAAAGGAATTTGTACTGGGTAATGACAAGATTAGCTTGAGCGACGTGATGATAGATATGCAAAAGGCAAATATTTCATTCCAGGCAACAGTGCAAGTTCGCAACAAGGTGATTGCTGCTTACAATGATATTATGAACATGCAGGTGTAGCGCTTGCAGACCGCTAGTTTGAGTCTGATCTTACTTTTTTTAGTTCAAATGCTTTTGAGAGCGATGTGCTGCCGTACAGTAAAAAGCCATTGCAATTTTGGTACGGGGAGTTACAGTTCGTAACAATTAGTTAACGAAGCAATTTAACATCGTACAAATTTTATTTGCAGCGTAGCTGCTCGAGAGCAGTTCATTCAAATAAGCGCTGACTTATTGCCGCCGTGTCAAACTTTCGCTTTGCAGTAGAGCAAGATAGCGTTGTAGCAGGATCGCCATCGTGCCATTCAAGTTGATAAATTCGCAGCCAGCACGTTTTTTGACCTCGCCATTTAGCATGGTAATTATAAAGATATTTTTTACGAGTATCGTAGCAGTCAGCATGCCAATATTCGGCAGACCAATATGGCATGCTGAATAAACCTTTCCTGGCCGAAACTCGGTGTCGCTTTCCTGACATACTAATGCAAAGCCCCCGCCACTGATATCCATGATGGTTGGACTTTTATTGAGAGTTGGTGCGCCCGGCTTGTCTGGAATGACACAAGTGAGCGGCTTTTTCACGGGGACGAGCAAGCGAAAATAATCGCGTCGCTGCAAATGCAATAGGCTATTGGGCATCGGCAAACAAAATGCTTGTTTATTTTTAAACCAATTAATCTCAATGCTGTGTACTACGAACTGTACTTTTACCTGCAGGTGCGAGCTTACAAAGATTATTTTATCGCTGAGAAGAATGCGTCGATTGTCTGCCTCTCTGGGAGTAATGCCCAGCCATACATTCTGCTCGTCAACTCCAAGTAGTGTGGTAAGGATGAAATCATTTTCATCGTCGTAGTAAAGTGCCGCAAGTGAGCCTGTTTTTACAATGCCGCG
>JBDSEJ010000298.1:0-3762 GCA_039920105.1 Candidatus Nitrotoga sp.
AGGGTGAGTGGGCCGACTTCTTCGGGCGACCAGCCTACACCATGACGTTGATTGGGCGCTTGGTGAAATCCAGCGGCGCATCGGTAGTGATGACATCCGTCGAACGATTGACGCATGGGTCGGGATATATCCTACGCTTCACGCCGCTGGATTTCGTTGTTGATTTACCCATAAGCAGGCAGGTCAATGCGGCGCTGGAAGAGTTGGTGCTCATAAATCCTGCACAATATTTGTGGAGTTACAATCGTTACAAGATTCCAGCAGGCATTAAGCCAGCCAGCACGCAAGACGTAAATCCAATATGATGGTGCGTTTTGGTGTTTTTCTGCTGTGGCTACTGCATTTCCTTCCATACCGACTGCAAGGGTGGATTGGTAATGCCCTGGGAACACTGCTTTATCTGTTTACAGCCAGGCGGCGGCGCGTGGCACGCATCAATTTGCGTTTATGTTTCCCCGAACTGAACGAAGCAGAGAGGTCGCAGCTAGTGCGACAGAATTTTAACGCCTTCGGTCGCAGCATTGTGGAACGGGGTATTTTATGGTGGAGCAGCCGCGAGCGCATCCAGAAGTTGATACGGGTTGAAGGAGCGGAGCATTTTCAAAACGCACTCGGTAATCCACTGATATTGCTTACGGCACATTTTGTCGCCTTGGATGTTGGTGGCTCCTGGATTACCCAGCATACAGATGGGGTTAGTGTTTACTCTAAACAAAAAAATGCCTACATGCAAAACCTGGTGTTACAAAAACGCGCACGCTTCGGCAAGCAGTACTTATATGCACGACAAGCAGGGATGCGACCGGTAGTAAAATCATTACGCGAATGTCGGCCATTTTATTATTTTACGGATCAAGACTGGACCACCAAAGATGGGGTGTTCGTTCCATTCTTCGGCATACCGGCAGCTACGTTGGCAACGCTGCCTCGACTGGTAACCATGACTAATGCAAAGGTAGTGCCGTGTGTGACCCGTGTATTGCCGGATTATAAGGGTTATGAGGTTCGTTTCTATCCAGCGTGGGAAAACTACCCTACCGATGACTTGGTCGCCGATACCCGCCGCGTCAACGAGTTCATCGAACAGCGAGTGCGAGAAATGCCGGAACAATATTTCTGGTTGCACAAGCGATTTAAAACCCGGCCCGAGGGCGAAGAAAGTTTTTACAAATGAAATATCGAGACCTGCGTGATTTTATCTCGCAATTAGAAAAACTGGGTGAGCTTAAGCGCGTGATTACGTCCGTTTCCCCGCATTTGGAGATGACGGAAATCTGCGACCGCGTGTTACATGCACAAGGTCCTGCTGTACTGTTTGACAACCCTGCAGGGCACAACATGCCGGTTCTGGCGAATTTGTTTGGCACGCCGCACCGTGTGGCATTGGGCATGGGCGAGGAAAGCGTAACGGCGTTGCGCGAAGTGGGTAAATTGTTGGCTTACCTGAAAGAACCCGAGCCGCCTAAAGGTTTGAAAGATGCTTGGGACAAGTGGCCGATATTGAAGCAAGTGTTGAATATGACGCCCAAGGTAATTTCAAGTGCTACCTGCCAGGAAATTGTTTGGGAAGGAAGTGAAGTCGACCTAAGCAGACTGCCCATTCAAACTTGCTGGCCAGGGGATATAGCACCATTGATTAGCTGGGGACTGGTGGTTACCCGCGGCCCCAACAAGCCGCGCCAGAATCTTGGTATTTACCGCCAGCAGGTGATCGCGCCCAACAAGGTGATTATGCGCTGGCTGGCGCATCGTGGGGGAGCGCTGGATTATCAGGAGTGGTGCAAAACGCATCCGGGCCAGCCGTTTCCACTGGCAGTGGTGATCGGTGCAGACCCGGCTACCATTTTGGGCGCGGTCACACCAGTGCCGGACAGCCTGTCAGAATATCAATTTGCCGGCTTATTACGGGGATCGAAAACAGAGTTAGTTAAATGTATAGGTAACAATTTGCAAGTACCCGCCAGCGCCGAAATCGTGCTGGAAGGAATAATTCACCCTCATGATATCGCGCTGGAAGGGCCGTTTGGTGACCATACCGGTTATTACAATGAGCAGGAAAAATTTCCGGTATTCACCATTGAGCGCATTACCATGCGTCGCAATCCCATTTATCACTCCACCTATACCGGCAAACCGCCAGATGAGCCGGCCATTTTGGGCGTGGCATTGAACGAAGTGTTCGTGCCACTTCTACAGAAGCAGTTTCCAGAGATTTCGGATTTCTACCTGCCGCCGGAAGGCTGTTCATATCGATTGGCAATTGTCTCCATGAAAAAGCAATATGCTGGACATGCAAAGCGCGTGATGTTCGGCATCTGGTCCTATCTGCGCCAGTTCATGTATACCAAGTTCATCATCGTGGTGGATGACGACATCGATATCCGTAAATGGCAGGAAGTCATCTGGGCGATCACCACACGTGTCGATCCCACACGCGATACACTTCTGGTGGACAACACACCCATTGATTATCTGGACTTCGCCAGCCCGGTATCCGGTCTGGGGAGCAAGATGGGCCTAGATGCGACCAACAAATGGCCTGGAGAAACTCAACGTGAATGGGGCACACCAATTGCGATGAACGACACAACCAAGCGTCGTATAGATGCAATGTGGGGGGAGCTTGGCTTGTAGTTGCCCGTATTAATCCATTTTCAGTACGATCTTGCCGGTGACGCCGCCTTGTTCAATGAGGCGGTGTGCTTGGGCAACATCTTTTCATTAGCAATATCTTATTCACCAGCACGCTTTCAATTAGCTGCGCACCCTGTTCCAGTATTTCGCGCTTATGAATACGCTCGCCATGTAAATGCATAATTTGCGGCGTAAGCATCAGCTCGTAGCAAATCACAGATTGCGCAGTCGCGCCAGCTGGGTTTCAGCCAGTGACATCGGAGTGGACAGCAAACTAACCACTTTTCCACCAATGCGCGATGCATTCAACGAGCGCTGGAAAACCTCGCCACCTACGGTGTCAAATACCACGTCCACACCCTTTCACGTCCACTCCCTTTTCAGCTGTCCAGTCAAGTGCTTCCCGCACAAAGTCTTGTATTCGATATTCAATGATTTTTCTGCCCCGAGACCCAGCACCATCCCGGCCTTATTGTCATTGCGTACTGTTACCGCGACGTGCACACCCAAATGATGGCGAATTGTACGGCGATATGCCCGACACCTCCAGCTGCGGCATGGATGAGGATGGCTTGTCCTGCTTGCAGATTGACGCGCTCGATTAGCGCTTCCCTAACGGCGATCATTACCAGGAGCAGCGCTGCTGCTTTCATGCAGGCTGAGGTTGACTTGTTTGAAAGCGCAGCAGCCCTCATGCAAGTTAGTGTATTCGGCATAGCAGCCGGGTTCGTCGCCAATGCCACCGCTGCAGAAATAGTCCGTATCACCAACTGTAAAAAGTGTCACGCCTGTGCTCATGGCATCTACGATACCTGCGCCATCACAGCCCAGGATGGCGGGAAGTTTGTCGGGGTAATAGGTCGGCCTGGTGCGCAACTTGGTGTCCAGCGGACTAGTACCAGCGGCGGCCAGCTTGACCCGCACATGGTGTTATGAGGGTAGTTCGGGTTGGGGAATTTCACTCAGATGTAACACATCGGGACTGCCTGCTGCTGTCATTAAAATTGCTTTCATTTAAATAACCAGGAATGGATGGTTAGGGGTGGTATGTTAAACTTGCCTTATCAATTTAGCGAGTTTAGCCATGTCGGGAAATACATTTGGTACTTTATTCTGCGTGACATCTTT
>JBDSEJ010000299.1:0-2168 GCA_039920105.1 Candidatus Nitrotoga sp.
GAAGAATCATGCCTTCAATATCTACTTAAGGCCGACCAAGGCTTTATCAGCATCAAATTTGTAGGCATTGAGCGAGCATGCGCACTGTTGCTTCTCAGATACTACCGCGACGGGAAACTGCTGCATGTTGGCCCAGATAGATCTTTTCGCTCATCCTTCGACAGGCTCAGGGCGATAGTATTTATTTCTTCTGCGTATGCCGGGGTTACTTCATGCAGACGACACGAACCTGATGCATGTCCGTGATACCGGATAAAACCTTTTCAATGCCATCTTGCTTCAGGGTGCGCATACCTTCGTTGAGTGCGTTGGCAAACATGTCCGCGACTCGGGCGCGCTCCTGAATATTCTTTTTTATCAAGTCAGTGCCAACCATCAACTCATGCAAACCCACCCGTCCGCGATAACCTGTGCCTGAGCAATATTCACAGCCAACCGGTTCATATATAGTGAACCTTCCCATTTCATCAGCGAATAACTTGACCCATTCGGCGTACAGTGCCTTGTAAGCAGCATTGGCATCCTGTTTCCAGGGAGCACAGTTCATTAGCTCTGTCGCATATTCAGCCAACAATGATTTGAGCTCATCTTGAGTGGCTGTATGAGGTTTTTTGCACTTCTTGCATAGGCGTTTGGCCAAGCGTTGCGCCAAAACGCCTAACAGGGCATCGGAAAAATTAAATGGATCCATGCCCATATCCAGTAATCGCACGATAGATTCCGGCGCACTGTTGGTGTGCAGGGTGGCGAACACCAAATGGCCGGTAAGCGACGCTTCTATGCCGATGGAGACCGTTTCCTTGTCGCGCATTTCACCCACCATAATCACGTCCGGGTCTGCGCGCAAAAAAGCTCTCATAATGGTAGCGAAATCCATACCGGCTTTCTTGTTGATCTGCACTTGGCGCAGCCCCTTCTGTGTAATTTCCACCGGGTCTTCTGCCGTCCAGATTTTTGTCTCGGGCTTGTTTATATAGCCGAGTACAGAATGCAAAGTGGTAGTTTTACCGGAGCCGGTCGGACCACATACAAAAAACAGGCCATAAGGTTTGCTGATTACCGCTTTCAGGGTTGCAAGGTTTCGTGCTGACAGGTCCAACTCGTTAAGTTTAATCGGCTCGCCGGCGGCTAAAATACGCATCACAATGTCTTCCATGCCGCCTTGAGAGGGAATGGTAGCGACACGTAGCTCAATATCCAAAGGCCCATATTTATTGAACTTGATCTTGCCGTCCTGCGGCTTGCGTTTTTCCGAAATATCAAGGTCGCACATTATTTTTATACGTGTAACCAGCGCGTTACGGAATGCTGATGGCACTTCGATGTAAGGTAGCAGCGAACCATCTTTGCGCAAACGAATCACGGTCTTGCCCTTACCCGGTGCGGGCTCGACATGAATATCGGAAGCACCCATCCTGTGGGCATCCATGATGATCTTGTTAACCAGCTTGACTAATTCATTGTCATCCGCGTCACTTACATTTTCTTGGTAAATATCATCAAGCTCTTCTTCATCTCCTCCCATGGCGGTAAGCATCTCATCCATTGAGGTGCCGTCCATTTCCAAGCTACCGTGCATGCCGCTGGCCCCACTTCCGCCAAAAAACACGTTGAGGGTTGCATTGAATTCGCGCTTCGAACAAACCCTGTAAACCAGTCTGTTTTTTGAAAAAACATTGTTCACCACGCGTGAGGTTTGTATCCACTCTGGATCAGTAGTTAATATTACCAAACCTTCCTTAATCTCATCTATCGGCACCCACTGACTGCTTTCTATATACTCCCGTTTCAGATTTTTGAGTAAATCGGACGGCTTGGCGCGATCAGGCTTAAAGGGTTCGTAGGGCACACTGAAGAAGAGTGCAAGGGCTTTACCAAGAGCGGCCGGATTAACCTGAAATTCGTCGAGCAATACATCCTCAATGTCAGCATTCTTGCGCCGCGCTGTAGATACGGCCAGACCCAATTCGTCAACAGATAGCACCGCGTTATAAACCAAATAATCGTACTTGGTTTTAATCGCAGGCCGCTGACTCTGGCGCAGCGCTACGGCCAAACTTTGAGCCAGCTCCAGTATTCCATCTACTATCATCTTCGAAAAGGGTTGGTCGGACTTATTATTTATAACTTGGATGACACCTGCCAAATTCATATTATCTGGATCGAGT
>JBDSEJ010000300.1:0-3534 GCA_039920105.1 Candidatus Nitrotoga sp.
GGGCGATAGTATAAACCTCTATTTAACTGTGACATAGCCTAAGTTTACCTCTAAAAATTCAAGTTTCAAGTCAAGGCACGAGCAACAGTTTTGAGTGCGGCATATCCCGGATAATTAATCGATAATTTTTTAGAGAAACGCTGTATTGTAAGAAAAACTGGATTTTTAGAGGTGTCATTAAGGAAGTCGAGTAACATTTCCGTTGTTTCGTGAAAGCTTATCGTCACGAAATGTGACGCGCTCCATTCATTATAAATGTTGGATTTTTAGAGGTGCCCATTATTTTGTTGACTCATTTGACTGGTCAGGTTCCTTTAAACTATAGTTCGCTTCATGCAAGCTGAATTGGACGCATTGGAAAGCAAGTTGACTCAATTGTTGCAATTGACTAAACGTCTGCGCGAAGAAAACCATTACTTGCGTCAAGAATTGACTCAAGCGCAGAGTCAAGGTCGTCAATATCACGAAAAAATTGACTCTGTAAAGTCGCGTTTGGAGCGACTGTTGGCGCAATTACCTGAAGAGTAGATATGAGCAGCGAAATTACAAGAACGCTTGATGTCACAATCCTCGATCGGGAATTCCGCGTCGTTTGCTCGGAAGAGGAGCGCCCAGAGCTACTTGAAGCGGTCGCTTTTCTTGATAAGAAAATGCATGAAATTCGCGATATAGGGAAGGTCGTTGCGATTGATCACATCGCAATCATGTCAGCCTTGAATCTTGCTCATGAACTACTAACCACACGTCCCGGCAATGGTTTTGACATGAGTGAGTTTAAGCGTAGAATAACCCACATGGAGGCAAGCATTGACACGTTACTTGCTGAAGAAGGTTAAGATTTTTAGGTTTCCCCTGCGGTGTTCGTCAGGCTCATAATTCTTTGAACCAATAAGCACTGCTTAGGCCGCGACCCTAGATGTTACTGTTGTGCGCATCCCTTGCGGATGTACCTGATGTAACGGGGAACCGGCTCTCTTGAACCTAGGTTCAAGATGTTGAGTCAACGGCACAGGCGGGGGTCTTTATTCAAAATGCGGCTTAAGCCGCATTTTTTTATCTGCGTCATTCATGGCGCGTTGCGTATAAGCTCAACTTGAATGGTGTGTGCTAAGGTGAAATTCATTTAACCCCATAAGGGGAAGGTTGTTTAGCTGAGCGGCAAGGGTGACCATTGCAAGGTGGGGGCTGTAGCAGCCGCAGGCAAATTGCAGGCCTGACGAATAGGGTGAGGATAAAGGCGGCTTAGAGTGGAGAGCAGTCCGATATCTTTAAAGCCCAGTATTTACAAAAGGCCGTTATGGCGAAGATCCGATAGTCGAAAGCACGAAGGTCGCGCGCATTATCTAGGGAGACTCATACCCTGCCTTGTGTCACTGATATCGAGAGGTATGGAATGAGATGGAGGGAGCAGCAGATGTCATAGTAGCTGCTTGAGATCGGAATGGTGATTATCTAATACTTACAGGAGTAGATATGGTTTTTTTCTACGCGAGCAGAGTAGAAACCTCTGGTAGCAGAAGAAATGTCGGTTTGACTCGAGGTGCAGGAAGTTACGAAGGTGGCAGTAAATGCCGGCCGATAGGCTGCTCGTCGAATGGGACGAAGCTCACTGGGGAGGAGCAGGAAACGCCGGATACGCGATCTTACGTCCGGTGTTGCGAGAGGGGGAAGGGGTGCCCCTGCCGCCACTTGATTAACGACTCCAATTTCAATAATGGAATGACGTAATGGTGAGCGCCCCCCTAGGCTTCAAGCAAGTTATCGTTTCCTCTGGAGTATTCTTACAGAATTATTTACTTTATTAAAAATGGAATAACGTGCGGTACTGGCTAATGAAATCTGAACCGAGCGACGTCAGTATAGATGACCTCGCTAACCTGCCTGATCAGACCGTGGCATGGTATGGTGTTCGTAACTATCAGGCACGAAACTTTATGCGCGATCAGATGTGCAAAGGTGACGCGGTGCTTTTCTATCATTCCAATTGCGCTGCGCCAGGCATAGCGGGCATCGCGCGCGTTGCTAGCACTGCCTATCCCGATGCCACTCAGTTCGAACGCAATAACAAATATTTTGATCCCAAAGCCACGCAGGAAGTGCCGAGGTGGTTCAATGTAGATGTTCAATGGGTAAGGAAAATTGAACCCATTTCATTGGCAGAGCTGCGTCGCCATCCACAATTGGAAGGTATGCGCGTTTTGCAACGTGGCAACCGATTGTCCATTACGCCGCTTGATCCATTCGAATGGAAGTTCATTCTAAAGCATCTGGTACGGGATTAACATGGAATGGGCGTTCGCCTATCTCGCGCTGGGTGCATTGGTTGGGCTATTTAGTGGAATGTTTGGTATTGGCGGCGGAACCATTCTGGTACCGGTATTGCTGATGCTATTTAAAATGCAGCACTTCCCTGCTCCTTATACCATGCATCTGGCGCTTGGGACCTCTATGGCAACCATTCTATTCACGTCGCTTGCCAGCATGCGCAAACACCACCAGCATGGTGCGGTGAACTGGACCGCGGTTCGTACCATGACCCCCGGCATTTTGTTTGGAACAGCGCTGGGTGCGCTATGTGCCGCATCTGTTTCGCCGCGTGCACTAGGGATGTTTTTTGCTTTCTTCGTGTATTGTGCAGCAATTCAAATTTTGTTTGAATTACGCCCGCAAGCCTCACGTCAATTACCCGGTATGGCCGGTATGACGCTGACTGGCATGTTCACCGGCTGGATCAGCAGCCTGGTATCCATTGGCGGCGGCACGGTTGTAGTCCCCTTTCTAATTTGGTGCAACGTGCCACTACGCAATGCAATTGGTACGTCCGCAGCGATTGGTTTCCCGGTCGCCATTGGTGGCACAGCAGGCTATATTGTTTCCGGCCTTAGTTTCCATGTGCTACCCTCTCCCAATTTGGGTTTCGTATATTTACCTTCGTTGTTGTGGATCGCACTTGCCAGTGTTCTTACCGCACCGCTTGGCGCTAAAGCTACGCACTATATGAAGATTGGAGTATTACGCAAGCTCTTCGCAGTATTGATGTTGGTCCTGGCAACACAGTTGTTAATAAAGTTTATTTAGCAAAAAATACTTAAGCCCATATGCGAGAGCTGTGCCGGTCTTTTCATGACGAACGTGGTGCGTGTTCTGCACGATGACCGTGCGCTATTCGAATTCTTAACTTTTAGAATTCACAGGGGCGGCGGGGCCACAGTTTCTGAAAATGGATCAACCATCAGTCAGCTTTCGAGCAATTCGACATCTATATTATCTTCAGTTTTGACACGCATAAGATAAAATACCTGCTGCGGGACGCTGGTATTATGCACAATCGTATTAAAAATATAGGTTGCAATTATCGATGCGCAGAAATTTTTTGCCATACAGCAAAAATTTAGCGTGTTAGCGCAAAGTAGTAATGTCCCCATTCTCCCAAATAGAAATGTCCCCTGAGTGAGTACACTCAACGCCAGTTAAAACAAACGGCGAGCATTTTTGAATGGACATGATGATGAGTCAAAAGGAAGCGGTACGTGG
>JBDSEJ010000301.1:0-3568 GCA_039920105.1 Candidatus Nitrotoga sp.
GTCGTCACTCGCACATCTCATCTGCGCTGGGCCATCCCCAAGCAATTGGCCACCATCTTGCATAATCAGATAATTCAAGCGCTGCATCGCCGTGCCAAATATTTGTTAATCAAATGCGATAGCGGCACACTCATACTTCACTTGGGCATGTCCGGAAGCTTGCGCGTTTTGTCCGCAGGCATAGCCGCAGAAAAGCACGATCACTTCGACTTAAAGCTGACAAATGGAATGCTTATGCGGCTGCGTGACCCGCGCCGTTTTGGCGCAGTATTGTGGCATGAAGGCGACCCCTCTCAACATCCACTGCTATCAAAGCTTGGAGTAGAGCCGCTAGAAAATGACTTTAATGCCGAGTATCTTTATCGTGCAATACGCAAACGCAATGCCGCAATCAAGCTGGTCATCATGGATCATCATTTAGTAGTGGGTGTCGGCAACATCTACGCCAATGAAGCTTTATTCCGCGCCGGTATTCGCCCGGAGCTACCAGCCGCCAAACTTAGTCGACCGCGCTGCGCCCGATTGGTAAAAACAATACAAGAAACGTTGACAGAAGCCATTGCATTAGGAGGCAGCAGCCTGCGTGACTTCGTGGACAGCAATGGCAACCCTGGCTATTTCCAACAGCACTACTGGGTATATGGTCGCGCGACCGAGGCCTGCCGTGCATGCAATACAATCATTAAACAGATTCGGCAAGGACAGAGATCAAGTTTCTATTGTCTACAATGCCAGAAGTAATCAATGCATCCTTAGCGCTCCGCTATCACCCAAATTTCGAAGCAAAATTTTAAAGCTTGAGCTTTTTATAGACAATAACGTACCAAATTTCCATTGCTGCGCTCATAATTAAGGCAATCATTAGCGCTACCAATGGCGTTCGGCTCTAGGTATAACAACAAATAGGAAAGTTCGCTGCAGTCAGAGTTTCTTGACAGCATGCGTTCTCATGCCGAAATGCTGCTTTCAGACCGTCGAAGAAGTAAAAAATTTTACATGAACATTTTTTGGATATGTGAGTCAATAACATATTGCTATTTTTAATAAAACTTACCTGCACCAGAGTATTTTATTAGGTAGTTTCACAACTGGTTATACCGATAACAATATCGTTACAAAATTGAAACAGGAGGAAATAGTCTTGGCTATAGGTTGGATTACCGCACTAAAAATTATACCGTGGAAGGATGTGTTAGAAGCCACACCGGGCATGGTTAAAGGCGCAAAGCGTCTCTTTAATGAAGCAAGGGGCAAAACGAACAGCCAGCCTTTCATCGACAGTTCACCAGTAACTACCTCATTTGATGCTGAAGGACTCGCAAACTTGGACAGCCGCGTTCGTCATCTTCAGGCAAAAATAGCTGAGATGGACTCTGAACAGAACTCATCTGCCAAATTAATCAATTCACTTGCCGAACAGAATGCGCACGTCGTTAATGCGATCGAAATTCTTCGAGTTCGAACCAAGATTCTGATCTATGTGTGTATATTACTGGGCATCACTCTATCCACCGTGGTATTTGTGGTGATGGTGAAATGAAGCGTTAGAATCATCTGTAGGAAAACTACTTTCAGATTGAAAACTAAATCCGCTTCCTATAGACCCAGCACGATTCATACACTAAAGCCCGGCGTTCGGAGTAAAAACCGGCAGTGGATTTCGCTTGACGGTTAACCAAGAGCTGGCGATTCAACAAACTATCTGCGACAAAACCCTGTAAAACTCAAGACGGATTTTACGCTATGGAACAGGCTCGCTTTTTAACCAGTGAGCAAGGCAATATCATCTGCTCACTGATGCTCGTTTTCTGCGATGAGGCAATTAGCCCTCAATTTATTTTGTTACTCATGCTGGCTTTTCTGCTTTTTCGAAATTCCAAGGCCTCGTCGATCACACGCATAAATTCATTGAGTTCGAAGGGCTTGCATATATAGCGAAAAAATCCTGCTTTCATCCCCTTTGAAATATTATGGGGCATGGCATCGGCGCTTAGGGCAACGATAGGAATATGCGCTGTTAGCGGATCTTTAAGTAGCAACTCCATCGCTTCAATACCGTTGATATCCGGCAAGGTGACGTCCATAAAAATCACATCTGGCAAATGCATAAGTGCCAGTTCGATACCAAGCTTGCCATTACCCGCGCTCAGCAAATATATATCCGGGCGACCCACCTCAATGAGATCCTTGACTAGCGCAAAATTGGCTGGATTATCTTCAACATAAAGCATGGTGTATTGCTGCGTTCCAGCATAAATTTTCGCAGTAAGCTCTTGAGACTTGCATTCTTCTGGCGCAAGTTGAGGTTCAGCAGCTGAATTTAGCTCGAACCAGAACTTGCTACCCACTCCCTCAGAACTTTCCACACCGATTGATCCTCCCATCAATTCGATTAATTGTTTGGTCACCGCCAGACCAATGCCAGTCCCTTCGACGATACCATTCTCTTGTCCAAGACGATTGAATGGCTGAAAAAGCATCTTCAATTTCTCTGGCGACAATCCAGCACCCGTGTCCTGAATATTGATACGAATGCAGCCTGAAGCGCCAGCGATATAACTTACCTCAACCGTTCCCTTATCACGATTGTATTTAATCGCGTTGGATAGCAGGTTGACAATCGCCTGCTTTAATCTGGTTCGATCTGCTTGGACAATTAACCGATTGTCGAACTTGGAAAATTTTATTTGAATGCCATATTGCTCTGCCTGGAGCTCAACCATGGAATAGCATTCGGCTAATACCTCAGCCAGCGATACTGGCTCCAGGGATAGTGCGAGATTGCCGGACTCAATTGTCGCGAGATCCAGAATTTCGTTGATAAGCTCCAATAAATACCATCCTCCATGGAGAATCTCTTTAAGCCTCGCCATCTGGGTGGGTGTTGGCGCAGGAGAGCCGATTTCTATCAGCTGGGCAAAACCAAGAATGGCATTGAGCGGCGTGCGCAATTCATGGCTCATGCTGGAAAGAAAATTAGATTTCGCAAGATTGGCTTTTTCTGCTGCAGCCTTGGCCTTTGACAATTCTGCTTGAACGCGTTTACGTTCAACAATATCCAAGCGTAAATGTTTATTCGCTTCCGCAAGTTCGTCGGTGCGCTTCGCTACCAGCTCCTCAAGCTGACCGCGATTTTGCCGCAGTTCAACTTCTATCTGTTTGCTTTCGGTTATATCAAAAAGAATACCTTGAAGAAAATGTGAGCGTCCCGATTCATCCTGCACTACGCTCGCTTCATCGCGAAACCAAAAAACCTTCCCTTCACGCGAAAGCAGGCGATATTCACAACGCAAGGGATTGCCGCTTGCACGGCTTTTTGTCAACTCAATAAGTACGCGGGCTCTGTCATCTGAATGAATCTGTGTGAGATGTATAGATGGAGTTTCCAGCCATTCTTCCGGAGAATAACCCAGTACATTGATTTGCGGGCTTATGTAAATAACTCTGTTTGAATCGTCCAACGCGGCGATATAAGTAATTACCGGTATTTGCTCTACCAAATTGCGGTATTTAGCCTCGGCTTGGAGTAGTTTGTCTTCCGTCAGTTTTTTTTCCGACAGCATGCGCC
>JBDSEJ010000302.1:0-2924 GCA_039920105.1 Candidatus Nitrotoga sp.
CCAGCGGTGGAAATTCTTGAGCAACGTGCTGAGAATTAATTAAAACGAGAGTTATATGCTACGCAGAACCAAAATTGTTGCCACCCTGGGACCAGCCTCCAGCGACCAGAAAGTGCTGGAGCAAATGATACTTGCTGGCGTGGATGTAGTGCGCATGAACTTTTCCCATGGCACAGCGCAGGACCACGTGGCGCGAGTTGAAAAGGTTCGCGCAGCAGCAGCAGCATGTGGCCGCATTATAGGAATTCTTGCCGACCTGCAAGGCCCTAAAATTCGGGTGGGAAAACTGGAGAATGACAAGATTATTCTCAAGCAAGGGGATACTTTTATCCTGGATGCGAAATGGACCGGCCTAGGTAATCAGGAACGCGTTGGCCTTGACTACAAAGACCTGCCTAAAGATGTCAGCAAAGGATCGGTGCTGCTGCTGAATGATGGCATGTTGGAATTTGATGTAATCGAAGTTAAGGGCGCGCAAATTATCTGCAAAGTGGTATGCGGCGGCGTGCTGTCCAACAACAAGGGCATCAATCGCAAGGGAGGCGGTCTGACTGCGCCCGCACTTACCGACAAGGACAAGGAAGATATAAAGACGGCAGCCTTGATTAAAGCGGACTATCTGGCAGTTTCTTTCCCGCGTTCGGCTAATGACATGAAATTGGCACGTAAATTGATGCTTGCGGCCGGCGGCAAAAGCTTGTTGATGGCTAAAATAGAACGTGCCGAAGCCATTGCCGTACTGGACGAAATTATTGATGCATCCGACGCTATTATGGTAGCGCGGGGAGATCTTTCCGTTGAAGTAGGAGATGCGGCCGTGCCCGGCCTGCAAAAACGCATGATCCGTATGGCGCGTGCCAAAAATAAGTTGGTTATCACTGCAACCCAGATGATGGAATCCATGATCACTAACCCGATTCCCACTCGGGCGGAAGTGTCGGACGTAGCAAATGCAGTATTGGACGGTACCGATGCGGTAATGCTGTCGGCAGAAACCGCGGTGGGTGACTATCCCATCGAAACCATCAAATCAATGGCACGCATCTGTATCAATGCAGAAAGCGAGATGGAAGATATCGCCACGAATTACCGACTGCAGCAATCGCAATTCGCACGCATCGATCAGTCGATTGCCATGTCTGCACTATATGCGGCTTCCCACTTCACAATCAAAGCGATTGTGGCACTAACTCAGTCCGGCTCGACTCCTTTGTGGATGTCCCGTATGAATGCAAGGGTGCCGATCTTTGCGTTAACACCGACAGAGTCAACTTTGAGTAAGGTAACCCTGTTCAGCGGAGTGCATCCGATTGCGTTTAACATCACCTCCACACTTCCATCTGCAGAATTAATCGCAGCTGAAGATGAACTGGTACGTTTGGGGTTAGTACAAGAAGGTGACATGATTGTTATGACTATAGGCGAAGCCGTTGGCATGGCGGGCCATACCAATACCATGAAAATTGTCCGGGTAGGCGATCAGCGTAAGTGCTAAGGGGTTGAAGCGCAGCCAAGATTTCCCGTACACTACCAGTACTTTATTATTTATTTTGTTTGATAACTTTAAATTTTTAGGAGAAAAATATGGCCCTTGTTTCATTACGCCAGTTGCTGGATCATGCAGCCGAGAACGGATACGGTCTGCCCGCATTCAACGTTAATAATTTGGAACAGGTCAAGGCAATCATGGAGGCGGCGGATGAAACCAACAGCCCAGTGATTATGCAAGGCTCAGCAGGCGCCCGGAAATACGCGGGCGAAGCGTTCCTGCGCCACCTGATTCTAGCTGCGGTAGAGACTTATCCGCACATTCCGGTGGTAATGCACCAAGATCACGGAGCCTCCCCGGCTGTATGTATCAATGCCATTCGTTCCGGATTCTCCAGTGTAATGATGGATGGCTCTTTGAAAGAAGATGCCAAAACTCCATCCTCTTATGAATATAACGTTGAAGTAACAAGTAAAGTTGTTGATCTTTCCCACGCGGTGGGCGTATCGGTTGAAGGTGAGCTGGGTTGCTTGGGATCGCTTGAGACCGGCATGGGCGAACAAGAAGATGGACAAGGTGCCGAAGGCAAACTAGATCACTCGCAACTGCTAACCGATCCAGAAGAAGCTGCGGACTTTGTCCGGAAGACTGGTGTAGATGCACTGGCTATCGCTATCGGCACCTCGCACGGTGCTTATAAATTCACCCGCCCCCCCACTGGCGACACTTTGGATATTAACCGTATCAAAGCGATCCACTCCCGTATTCCCAATACTCACTTGGTAATGCATGGCTCTTCTTCTGTTCCGCAAGAATGGTTGAAGATTATTGACCAATTTGGCGGCGACATGGGGGAAACCTATGGCGTACCAGTTTCGGAAATAGTTGAGGGTATCAAACACGGCGTGCGTAAAGTTAACATTGACACAGACCTGCGCATGGCATCTACTGGTGCCGTACGTCGTCACTTGGCACAAAACCCAAAAAATTTCGATCCACGCAAATTCCTGGCCGAATCGACCATAGCTATGAAAGAGATTTGCAAGGCACGATATGAAGCCTTCGGTTCCGCTGGCCAAGCTTCTAAAATAAAAGCAATTTCACTCGATGCTATGGCCATCAGGTACACAAAAGGTGAGCTAAAAGCTATCGTCAAATAAGTTCAACGTAAACTCAATTTAAAAAGCGGTTTTCGAACCGCTTTTTTTATTCCGAGAATTAAATGTAGACATCATTATCACTCAAGGAAATATCCCAGCTTCCGTTAAAAGCGTATTCTTTCTAACAAACTAAACTAACTCCCGACTTATTATTCTAAATCGCATTAGAAACAGAATTAATTATCCAAGGCCACCGAGTAATGCTGGCGACACGCTCAGTATCATTTTCCATTGTTCGTAGCGCCTCAACCAAGTGATCTTCAAGAGCATCAATG
>JBDSEJ010000303.1:0-7115 GCA_039920105.1 Candidatus Nitrotoga sp.
CGGCTTCAGAAATGGTGAGGCTGCAAAGGCGTTACTAGCCATTACAGCTAGTCCAGCGGTGGCAGACAGCTTTAGAAAGCTGCGCCTGCCAATGTTATTCTTGATTTCCATCATTTAGTCACCCCTACGTTAATTTAAATTAAATCAGCTCTTAACTTTTATTGATAATTTAGTTGCATCCATCAACAAAGAATAAAGCCTGTTCCCAAAGCAGTAAGCTTGCTGGTTAAGGTTAGTTCTGAGGTTAAGATTCCAAGTTGAAAAACGCATCGCACAATTTATAAATTACCCACCCTCAAGTAATAAATACGTTATGGATAAATCACGACGCCGAAATAGTATGAGCGTGCGATTTTGGTTTGTATGTATAGCTCCTGACATATAAGAAAATAAATATTGAGTTCATTTCTTTACCTATGTATGGCTGCTCCACACTGCCTGCTTAGCATAAAATTTATGTATGAACTTCTAACAAATATTCCTCATTCGCAGAATGGTGGAAAGAGTTAAAAGAAAAATATTGAAGTAATCGTGCTGAAGTTTTGAGATTTTTTAAATTAAGCAAGAAAATTTACTATGTATTGATAAAGAAAATGGAGTAATCACTATATTGCCTAGTGTTAATTACATCACTGACTTTATTGCCCCGACCTGCACTGGCAGCCTCATACTTAATTATCTACATTTGAAAAGAGAGACTTAAAATACCGCGATGAAATTTGCATCCAACTCAATATTTTTATGATGGGGAATTTTGATAATTAAAATATTAATTTACATATTTTGGATCAGTTTTATCCACGGGTTTTAGCCAGTCAGATTGAACTGCGCCAATTTTCTTAACAAAAAAAAACGCAACATGGAATCAAGTTGCGGAGTACACACGGTTTCTAAAATTAAGTATCATTTGTATTTGAAACGAAGTATATTCAAAAAGTTGATAAGAAAACTCTCAGATTGAATTAAAAAATATTGTCAATTGAACCGAATTAAGTTTACGGGAACCTGCCAAAAGATTAAAAATTTACGCTATACCAACCAATTAAAATATGATGTAGATTCAATAGTTAGTAGTAAATTATGCCCTATGATGGTCTTTAGTCATTAGTTTGAAATACATGCTGCAAAGACAATTTCTCTTATAAGGTAAGTAGCAATAACTGTCACAATGTGTAAAACGAGGCGCCCAGATCGGGGCGCCTTTTTGCCGATAGAGACGAGGACTTAGATCAAAATGGCAATATATATTGGGCGGATTCAATACATTTTCTGAAATACAGTTGAGCTTCTTGGTATTGAAATACTGCTTTATCCACTTGAAGAAAAATTCCACTTCCCAGCACGCTTGTAGAGCATGCAAATAGAAGTTTTTCGGAAGGGTGGCGTTGTTGGTACATTGACATGAGTATAAACAGATTGGCATCCTTGAATAGGACTCGACTGATATGTACTTGACAATTCCTGCAGCTGTTATCACAGATAAATGCTATTGAACTTTATGATCGCAGATGTTTCCCATGATGGGATCCACGGGTGCCTAATAGAGACGCTAATAATGAAAGTTCAATTGGACGCTGGATTCATAATTTGTTAAAGCCTGCCTGATTCACCATATTATTTTTAATACTGGTTATTTTCATTACAAACAAGGAAGTACAAAATGCACAGGCTTTTAGGAGGTCATCATTAGCTCCCCTCACCAGCTCGCTCCAGGCGTATGCGGAAATACGCCTGATCCTGACGAATCTGATCTTCCCGTAGTAACAAAGAGAGTGAGTCCGCCCAAAGGTTGGACCATTGAAACTCACACTCATGAACGGGGGCAATTGCTATGTATTATTTCAGGCAACATGCGCGTTATAACCGACGAAGGGTCTTGGATTACACCACCTGGCCAGGCATGCTGGGTTCCCAGTGAGGCCAATCATTTGGTAACTTTCTCACAATCCTCAGAGTTTCGAACAATTTCTATACGCGCTGATCTGCTTACTGACCTTCCCAAAAAATGTTGCGTCATAAAACTTTCCCCATTGCTTAGAGAGCTAATTCTTACTGCAATCAAAATTGGTTGGGACTATCGACTTGAAAGCTATGAAGCAAGGCTAATGCAATTGCTTATTGAAAAAATCTCCATGGAGAATGAAATCCCATTTTTTATACCCGAAGGACGCGATTCAAGACTCAAAAGAGTTACATCCGCCATGCATGAAAATGTACGCATAGACTACACTTTAAATCATTGGAGCAACATCGCAGGTGCTAGTCCAAGAACCCTGGCCAGACTGTTTGAACTTGAAATGGGAATGACATTTTCAACATGGAGACAGCAACTATGCCTGATACGCGCCACAGAAATGCTGCTTAAAGGGCAAAGCATAACTGATACCGCTTTTATGCTTGGGTATAGTAGTGCGGGCAATTTCACATCTATGTTTACTCAAGCGATGAGCAAGTCCCCTACTGCTTACCTCAAAGATTGGAACACTGAGCAAATAAAAGAATCTTCCAATAATGTTATTGAACTACCTTATAGAAAACATATAAAGCACTTGCGTAGCCCCTAGAGCAGATACTTGTCGCAATTTACGTTAGTGCATTTTATCCATTTAGCGCTGTGATGGTTTATTGTGACAAATCTGACTGGTATTCAATTTTAAAATCATTTTTAAAGATTTTTTAGTCTGGATCGGCAGTATTTCAAATTCATGACACACGAACTTCCGTAAATCAATCACATTCTTTATCTGTAGCTGATTAAGAGCTAACAATACTGTCACCGTATCGCACATGTTTGATAGCCAGCTCATAGATCTCGACAAGGTCTTCTTCGCTGACGTCGATCACGCCATCCATTTGAGTCAGTGCCCATTCGATATCAGCCCGCTCGAGCTGGACATGATCGGGCTGAGAATATTTCTGTGGTGTGGATTGGGAAACATGCCTCATCGGGTAATGTCGGCCATATATAAGATTATTGATCAACAACGCCAGCACCAAGGAAGTTCCGATATTCACCAACACAATACACACTACCCATGGCCAACCCATAGGATGGAATTGCTCACTGAAAAGTACTAACGCTAGCGCCGTGGATGCACCCGGGGGGTGCAGGCAATTCAGGGAATGCATCAGAAAAATCGCCAGGCCGACTGCACAGCCTGCGGCTAATAAGGGGTCACTAATGTATTGGCTGCATAACCAACCCGCTAATGTCGAAATTAAATGACCGCCGAGTAATGGCCACGGTTGCGCCATAGGACTATGGGGTGCAGCAAATAGGAGCACAGCAGTTGCAGCTATTGAACCCAACATGACCAATGGATAATCGGGTTGTGGCAGATACTTGAGCGCTAATCCCAAGAGCAGAATGGCAATTCCAGCGACCAAGCTGCTGCGTATTTTTTCGATGAACGGAATGGGCGCAACATGCATCTTAAAAGAATGAATAAATTTTTTAATATCCATTGCGTTTAGTTTCTTCTCGGCTAATTGAGGTACCTAATGTTTATGCCATGTGCTCAACAGGTTATTTAGATGTGCAAAAATCTGCCTGTTGTTGTTTGATCAATATTTATATATCTCCAACATGTTGTAAGAGAGGACATGTCATTCACACAAAATTTTGCAGCAGTTTGAATAGCTAATTGGTACCCGCTTTCACCTTCTTTCAATGTGAAACGTGATTTGAAAATGCGGCAAAGTGGAGCCCCATTTTCAAATGGAAAAAAAATTGGCTTAGATGAATGAGACTGTCTCTATAATTAAATCAGTCGTGATGATTTTGTTAAAGGTTACTTAAAAATCATTAATTACTAACTACCAATTTTATTGGTTTTGTAGAATAGTGAAGTGGAAGCAAGTACGCAGACCGTCATATTTATACCTGTTGGTAACGCGGGATTGGGGATCATTTCAATTACCGATGCTGGAGTTTTTTGCAAGAAATTGACTTTTATTTTCTGCATCCAAACTTAAACAATCACACTGACATTGCCAATTATTGCAACGGGCTGATGGGCGTTCCAGACGAAATCGGAAAAGCATTCCAAAAGTTCAATTGGACTCACCTACAATCATTGCAGGTGAGTACTCGCCGGACCTCTAGATGCCTCAAGAGAGAACTACAAAATACTGTAAATAAATCTGAACTGAAATTTACTTTTAATCAAGCCATACCCAAAAGAAACTCATGAAATGTTGTTTCTAGCTTTGGGGACAAACTGCCGACTTTATAACGTTTGTACGTTCCTTTTTGAAAGGAGGACAAAATATCGATATAAAATTGAATCGGTAGTTTATCATCTGTCAAAAGAAAGTGAACAGTAGCCATTTTTGATTTAGCTTACCAGATCCATACTTTCACTTCGCACTTGACCCATACGCTTGGGATAACGAGAAGGTTCAGAACGCGAGTGCATAACACGGTTACTGCATTCGCAAGCTGTCTGTTCAAGCCTAACTCGATCTAAAATTCTCAAATGGCCGCGACTATATCGAATCAATCCGCGCACTTGAAATTCATTTGCCACAACACTCACGCTTGGCCTGCATACTCCGAGCATCCCGGCGAGAAATTCTTGCGTCAGGAAAAACGAACTTCCTTCCACTCGATCATGGGTAATAAGTAATCTGCGGGCAAATCTCTGCTCAAGTGTGTGCAAACGGTTACAAACTATGGACTGTGCCATCTGATTCATATAGGTGTGCGCATAGCGTTCGGTAATTCGTCTCAACGGCGTATCGCCGGCAATCGCTGCTTTAAAATCACTTACTCGCATACGCAAGCTGCTGCCTGCAACCTGACAAATTGTGGTTTCTACTGAATGCGTGCTATTTATCAGAACCTCCATCCCGGTAAATCCTTCATTGCCCACAGCACTTATTTCGATCGCAGAACCATCTGCCATGTAGGACAATACTGAAAGTACAGTAGTGCAGGGAAAATAAATGTATTCAATCCGAGTGTTTTTTTGGGAAAGTATTTCTTTCAGAGACAAATGAACAAGCTCCAGCCGCGGTAACAAGCGTTGGTAATCTTCATCTGTCAACATTGACAATAGAATATTTTTGCATATACGTACTGACTGAATTACGTTAGATATTGCCATTTTGTTTCCTTAAGAAGGTAACGGTGGTTGTACAATCACAGAATCTCAGAGTTTCAATAGACAACTCGAGTTAGTGTTATCTGAATTGCTCTTTTTTCCATTAGCTAACACGCAATGCACTGAATTAAATGTTCAGTTTGCATATTTGTTCATGAACATTTACGTGTTTGTCTACAAATTAAAAGGTATTGCAATGAAAGGAAATGATTTCTAAGTAGAACCTTCTTGATCAAAAATCCGCATGTTCGATTCCCCTATCATAATTCTGCGAATACCCCGATTAATGAGCGGCATGAGATCACTTGGTATATCCTCTTTTAGTACTTTGCCGTAGGCCTTTAAGGTGTAAATGCTATCTTCGGTGTCTGGATAGTCGCCATAGCGACTTTTAGCGGTTTCCAGTTCGCGAATGGTTTTCTCACAATCGTATATACGTGTCTGAAAAAAAAATTTGAGTTCCACATCCTCCATATTCTCCGCACATGCCTTAAAACTCTCAGCATCATCGCGTGAAATTTCAATCAGATCATTCAGCACATTCACGATTTTTTTGTTTTCCATTTTTTTCTCCTGCTAGATCGAGCTATCTAGATCGAGCTATTCAAAATAATATATATAAATTAAGACAACTTCCATTATAAAAACTTGAAAAAGTAGCCAGATGAACGAAAAATTTCGAGCACACCAGCTGTCAACAAAAACGCAAGCACGATAAACGTACATACTTAAAAACAATACTGACACCTACATTCACCCACCAATGTTTCAAACAGGAGTGAGTGAATATATTTTGCGAGAAAACCGAAAATTAAACTTTGGCAAAACTGACTTTAATATAGGTTTAAATGCCAAATGATAGAGACCACTGCTTCCAAGATGCGCAAGTGAGCAACCTGCCACAAGCCACGGCATGCTGGAATCAGAGCGACGAAGGTTGGTGCCGAAGTACTGGTAGCGCCCCAATTGAAGAGATTTGAAGTGCACGGTGAGGCCAAGAAATTAACTGGGAATCATGTATCTTTGAATTTGTTGTGAATCGTTGGATAGTAAAAATGAAATATAAATACCAAAATGAGAAATGGCTGCAAAATGCGCGACTAATATTGTCGAGCTGTACGTCGAGGTGATACCTAATGGCAATATCACAACTTTCTTTAAGCGGACGCAAAATGAATAAGCGCCATTACACTACTCTTGATACGCTTTTGACTGAGGTGCATGCTTGTCGCGTGTGTGAGCAGCATTTGCCCCTCGGCCCTCGCCCAATCTTGCAAGCAGGTGCCGACGCCTGCATTCTCATTGTCGGTCAGGCGCCTAGTGCCCGCGTGCATGCATCCGGCATTCCCTGGGATGACGCCAGCGGCGTTCGTTTAAGGAAATGGCTTGGGATAGATGCTGCCTCATTTTATGACGAGTCGCAGTTCGCGATAATCCCGATGGGGTTCTGTTATCCCGGGCGTGGCAATGGCGGTGATAAACCGCCGCGCCGCGAATGCGCACAATTCTGGCTGGATAGCCTGTTAGAGAAACTGCCGGCGATTCAATTGACGATACTGATTGGTCAATACTCGCAGAATCATTTTTTACGCACCAACCGCAAACCATCGCTAACTGAAACTGTCAGAGCATGGCAGGAATACACGCCGGCTATCATTCCATTGCCACACCCTTCACCGCGCAACCAGGCCTGGTTTAAGAGGCACCCTTGGTTCGACTGCGAAGTCCTGCCCATGCTACGCAAGAGGGTCGAGTCACTTGCGGCTCGTGGCTGAGACGGATTAAGAAAAACGTATTCATACATCTTCTCGAATGGAGCAAAGATATGTCGCAAAAGAACCACAGAAAGTTGAATATTTTCATCAAGCGGGCGTATGAAGGTGCTACACCGGAGGATGGCTATCGTGTCCTCATCGACCGCATCTGGCCTCGCGGTCGCAATAAAGCGGCGCTTAAACTTGATCAGTGGGCGCGTGACATCTCACCAAGTGCGGATTTGCGCAAATGGTT
>JBDSEJ010000304.1:0-5445 GCA_039920105.1 Candidatus Nitrotoga sp.
AATTTAGCGCTTGCTCGTAATCTGTCCGCTCTTGATGGAGGGATTGTTGAAACTGTCGCACTACTGCCCGGCGGGGTACTTTTATACTTAAAAAATGTAAATTCACCAACCCATTTAATGAATGGTAAGTAAGGTGAATGTAAACTGAGCGGTTTTCTTGAAATGATTTCAGGTAATTCTACTATTCTGATTAGTTAATTTTTTTGCTAGATTTAATCAACTAATGGCGCAATTAACGATAATTTGTTTTAGACATAACGTATGAAGAAGCTAATACAGGAAATTATTATTTACATAATTGTAGCTATTAGCTCTCTGTTCATTATGAGTTATGCTGTGCACATGTTAGTGGGAGGATTGGTAAGCCAGGAAACTGAGTATATGCTGATATTAGTGACATGCCTCATTGGCATAGCAGCCATAGGTTATATGGCTTGGGATGTAACACAACGCCGTAAAGGTATTAAATAGGAAGCCTCACAGTGCTTATATTACTAAGACTCTACAAGTAGAGCGCCTGTAAAAATGACCATGGCGCGCACCAGTAGCATAGCCCTGCCTTGAGCACGGTGATCGATACGCGCGCTGTTATCGGAACGTAGCAACCGCAAAGCCGTTTTAACTTGCACTACATATAACGCATACATCATCACTAACATCATGAAGTGTATCCATACTAAAAATGATAGTAATTCGTTTTCCTCGATTAAACGTCGATACCAGTCTTTATTTAGATAGAGGTAAATGGGCATCCCCAAATCGAACAGGATGACGGAAATCATTACCAGCACATGAAACGTACGTTGTTTAGCGTATCGAAATGCAGTTAGCATTAACACATAGGTCGCCACGGCAACCCATACTGTGCCTGCTGTTAGCATATAATGTTTTGTCCACGCACCTTACTTACATTCTCCATCATCTATTTTTGACGACTCTTGCTACGATATATACGTAACCATTTTAATTCATTTCGTTTAGCCAATTTTAAATATATATATTCAAGTAATGGAATGAAGCTCAGAAAAACCTTCATTGTAGCAGTTTCGTAAACGTTTAAATAAAAGTAGACACTTCATTGCTCATCATAATTTATTCTGTGCACAAAAAATGAATAAGAACCTGATTCAACGGCGGCTAAATATTTGCAAACATTATTACTTGGTTTAACTGATATCTTAATATCATAATTAATTTTATAAGCTGTTAAATATGCTGATTAATTTACGCCTAAGTAAATTTTTAAAAATTGAATCCTAGCTAGTTTTAAGCATTTCCTTAATTGCTTGGAAATCTTTTATGCTGGAAAACTGTCCTTTATGAAATACGAATTGCAAACGCTGATCTAATTTATTCATTCCCGCCAGGCCGAACGAACGTCCTGAGTAATCCGCGTAAATTCGTAAATCTTTCACCAACTCTATGTAATCGCCATTGCGCAAAATAATTCGAGTCACCTGCTTACTTATTTCTACTGCGATAGGTGCAGTAGGTAACAGCATTAAACGGGTTTTGAGTATTCGGTTAGCTCCAGCGATAAAGAAGAAGCTGGCAAGAAACGAAAACAAATATGCCAAACTTACATCTCCACCGTACCAAAATTTGGCTACCATTGATAATAAGGCCACTACTGTAGGCACATACAATAGCAAATCCCACATCATACCTTTACGGTCTTGCACTAAACTAAAACGCGTATCACTCACTCTAGATCAACCCGCATTACTTTCTGTTCGTATCTTGAGAATTTTCTTTATTCCCGCTTCCATCTCACCATGCAACATGCGTCCTGGCTGAACTCCGCTCACAATACCTTTCTCATCTATAAAGAAAGTCCAAGGATCACCCATCACACGATATGCTTTGAATGCTTCCGGATTTTGGTATTGATCCATGTGCAGAAAAAGAATCTGATTTTGATATTTATTCATTAGCGCTTTCAATATTTGCAACTGACCATCGCACACCGTGCAATGGCCAGGTGTGGCAAATTCCAGAACGATAGGCTTACCAGTCGCCAGTGCTTTATCCAGAGAATATTCATACATACGCGCATCTGGCTGTCGATAAGTAGTCATTTTGCTCATATCTCCACCAACATCTGCCAATGTTTTGGTGGGCAAACTAGGCGCAAGCATACCCTTTTGCAACACTCCCATAGAAGCCCCGCCAATGCTCCATGTGGAAATCTGTTCGCCACAGCCACATAGAAGGCAGGTAGCAAGGAGCAAACACAATACTCTTTTTTTCACCTAGGCCGGCTCCATCCATGACAAGTACGATATATGTTATACCCCCATATAATGTTAGCCAGCAAGACAATACTACCGAAAATTCCTGCGAGCGACATAAATCGCGATGCTGTCGACTCTCCGATGTCATCAATAAATACGCCAATCAGCCCAGCTGCACTAAAGAATACTACGACCCCCAACAAGCCAAGATTATGCATCCAGAAATGAACTTTTACTAAACGTAGACTATAAATGGAGCGCCGCACTAATCGCGGGATGAGGTAGTATACCGCGCCGAAAATTGCCATTTCCACCCATCCCAGTAGATTAATATGGGTATGCCCTAAAACTAGCCTGTGACCAGCGACTCCGCTATTAACAAAATGCCTAAAAGTAGGAATTCCGCCCATCAACGCCCCCCAGGAAAAACCAATTATGCTATAAATGATGCATGCATAGATAAACCACAGCGTATACTTTGTATATTCTTTATCTTGAGCCCAAGGTTCATTTTGCTCTTGTATCATATTGATTATCTTTCTTTTTTTATTTCACTTCTTCACGCACATCCTTATAATCAGTTTTCCAACTTTCTGGCGCCCACATCCTGACCATTTCATCAATAAAAGTGGACTCTCCACCCGCAGGCGGAAGGCGGGATGCATTAGACCCTGGACTGGCTCTCAATTCGGAAAGAAACACAGCTATAGCCTGCAAATCCGATTGTGGTAGTTTAGCTACGAAAGCAGCCCCTTTAGAAGGGCCGTGATCCATTGTCGCACCAGGGTAAGTTGCTTCTGGATCTGTTAAAAATTTGTTAAGGTATTCTAGTGTGCGCTTGGAACCGATCCCGTCGAGAACCAAACCCATATTTGTTCCGTTTCGCATTGCGCGGTGACAGATGGTACAGCCCGCAGTACGAAATAATTCTGATCCGCGCAAGCCAGCTGTTGAAAAGTCATACTGGAGCACAGGGTACATTGGCTTATCCATACGCAACCTGACAACCTCTAGCACCAACCAACTGGCCAATGCCATAACGCCAATCAACGCAAAACCGCCAAATAGCAATTTTTCTCCAAGTTTCATACTGCTAATTGCCATGCTGAAAACCCCCGCTACTTAATACAATTCCCCAATAGGTAAAGTCCCCGCGTCCGGAATATTCGGCGCGGGGACTTTACAACCAAAATCAAATTCAATAAGTAACAGCCCCTATTATCGAACTAAAATTTCTTTCAAAACAGTTTGATTATCAATAAGAAGGCCGTCTCGCACATTAACTGGCGGAGCTGAAGTCAAATATGCAGCAACATTATATATGTCGTCATCTGTAAGCGTTTTAGCTACCGCCTGCATCATAGGGACCCCACCTACTACCGGGTCATTACCCCTTGTCCCATCTCGCCAACTTTTTAATTGATTAACCAAATACACATACTTTTGATTACCAATTGCAGGGAACATAGGGTCTGCACCGCGACCATTAAACCCATGACATGAGTAACACGAGGCTACCTTACCCTTTACCCCACTATGGGCCAGAAGCTTGCCTAGATGTGTCTGACCAATTTGCTGTCCCTCCGCTTTAAGGGCTTTCAAATCAGACGGCTCAAACTTTCTGGGCAAACTATCCACAAATGCAGCCACATCACGTCGGTCTTGCTCACTCAACTCCTTGGCAAATCCGTTCATCACTGCACCCAACCCAGAGGGAACACGTTTATCCGCAGCAAAATCAGTCAGCTGTTTAACAATATAAACATAACCAATATTAGCAAGCCGGGGCGAGCCCATTGAATCTTCACCCAATGCATTCTCTCCATGGCAGGACATACAAGCAGGAACATCCCCTTTTCCTTGGGTGAAAATGACCTTACCGTTAGCGGGATTTGCACGAATTTTCCCAGCCTCCGCAGAGACGGCAACTCCTGACGCCAGTACAGTTACTGCTATTATTGTAAGCCATGACGACAACATTGATGTAAACTTGCGCATTTCCCCCCCTTAATTCTTGAAATTCTTCATTTTAATATTGCCCTAGCCACCTTATAAGCCACTGGCTTTTTTTTGCTGTCATGATATGCCATACCCCCGAAGAACACTACAAATCCTTTTCCTCGACACTTACAGCATCACTTAACCTTGTTCTTATGAATTCTTTTTAAATAGGATTATAGCCATACCAAAAATAAACCCAAAAATACATAAATACATTAAAAGAACCTGCCCAGTAGTCACATTCTCAAACATAACGTCTCCTCAATCTTCAATATTGTAGTGCCCAGTTAAAAAAACTAATGCGTTCAAGACATTTCTAGACCTGCTGATTTTATCACTGCCAACTTGTCTTACGCAAGTTTTTTAGCTGGCCCAGGAATCAAACAATCCAAAGCCAACTTAAAGCTTTTAAAAATATTACACACTACCATTCATATCACGCATATTCGCACTCACAAAGACTTTGAAACTTTATTTCTCTAATTTCACGTTGAATACTTAACTCCGCCAGAAATATCTGGGTGAGTTTTATGGCTTTGGTCTGAGAATTTTCTTATTTTTTTGTACAAATCAGTGGATTTTCAAGTTATTTTATTCATTTCCCCTTTTCAAAATTTACCTTTGGCGTGTTCGTTAACCCAGCATCAAATTTGCGAAACCGAATTACGAGAAAACTTAGTGGTATTTTAGTTACCTGTTCAATTAGGTGACCAACATACATAATGTGCGGTCAGGTAGGTGTACATCATTAAAGCGATTTAATTTGGCACTCCTTCTTGATTGACTGACTTACCGTAGTACGACTCCACAATACTTAATCCATTTTTAATTTGTTCAGGAAGTTTCTCGCTAATGAAGTGAGTGTTGCTATAGCCTATCTTGTTCTTCCGTCAGTCTGCGGTTCTTACCAGAGCGGCGGCCTAACTTCGCCCTTGAAGGATTCTAGCGTTTATTTCCATGTATCATTTGCATGCAAATCAGCGAAGAACTCAAACTAATTAATGGCCAAATCTTTAGTATTTAAAGCACCTTAGAATGCTGTTCAATTTTGTTTTGTCAATCATTCCAAATTTTTCAGGATAAATTCAAATAAAAACACATTATTCCTTAAGGCTTAGATATCATATTGGTAACTGTTACTATGTGCATGGAAAGCATGGGTAAGTTATACTAGCCAAGTCGAAGGCGCCCGTAGCTCAGATGGATAGAG
>JBDSEJ010000305.1:0-5269 GCA_039920105.1 Candidatus Nitrotoga sp.
GATCAACATGTCGATCAATTTGCAAAAAGGCCAAAAGATATCCCTCGACAAAGAGGCTGGTGTTACATTGACAAAAGTTATTATGGGTCTTGGCTGGGATGTTATGAAGACCAAAGGCATCTTCGGCATTGGTAGCAAGACTCAGGACGTTGATCTTGATGCTTCCTGCATTATGTTCGATGAGCAGGGTAATCAGACTGACGCAGTATGGTTCCGACAGTTGAAGTCCAAGGACGGCTCTGTCGTTCACACCGGTGACAATCGTACCGGTGAAGGGGATGGTGATGATGAGCAAATTATTGTCGACTTAATGGCAGTCCCCGCCAGCGTTAAAAGCCTGGTGTTCACGGTCAACAGTTTTACCAGCCAAAATTTTTCGCAAATTGAAAACGCAACCTGCCGCATCGTGAATGCAAGCAACAACAATGAAGTGGCGCGATTCAATCTGTCTGCATTGGGATCCCATAACGCACAAATCATGGCCAAGATTTATCGTCATGGCGGTGAGTGGAAAATGCATGCCATTGGCGAAATTGGCAATGGTCGCACCTTTGCTGAACTGATGCCGCAAATCATTCCAAATCTATAAACTTTTAGGAAACCATGCAGCGCGTCTGGTTTAATAAAACCTTTTCATCAGTTGCCGCAGCAATCTGCCTCATTCATGAGGCTGATGTTGCTGGTGATTATCACATCATATGTAGCAGTACTAATCCGCATGCGCCAGCTTTTCTCGCTGCGGACGAATCAGCCATCGAGCCCGGCGGGCTTAAAGGCGAAACCTATCTAGACTGGTGTCTTGATTTCTGCCGCGTGAACAGGATCAATATTTTTGTTCCCGGCAAGGAAGCCAGTCTGGTCAGTGCCGCACGCGAACAGTTCGCGGCGCAAGGCACACGCGTGTTGTGTGCCGCATCGCAAGAAGTGCTTCATCTGCTAAATGATAAAGCGCGCTTTTATCAAACGGTTGATTTGAAGTTGGCGCCGCCTGCAGCGTTCCGCGTTATTGAGAATGTTGAGCAGTTCGACGCTGCCTATCGTGAACTAAGAGAGGAGCATGCGAAGCTCTGTGTCAAGCCTTCGGTATCCGTTTATGGCTTGGGCTTCAGTGTTATCGATGAAGAGCGCAACAGCACGCAGTTGTTGCTCGAAGGCATTCAGTACCACATTGGTCTGGACGATCTGCGGCGCGGATTCGCCGCAATGGATAGCTTCCGTAAGATGCTGGTGATGGAATATTTGAATGGGCACGAATACAGTGTTGATTGCGTCGGCGATAACGGGCGGCTGATCTGTGCCATTCCTCGCAAAAAAGCGCTGGTCGCCGGTAGAGGACAAACAATTGACATGCGTGATGATATTTTGGAATGCACAAAACAGCTAACCGCTACTTATGGATTGAACGGTGTATTTAATGTTCAGTTCCGTGAAGGACAAAATGGACTCGGTTTGCTGGAGATCAATCCGCGTATGTCAGGCGGAATTGCAATGGCATGCCTTGCCGGCCCGAATCTGCCTTATCTAGCATTGGTTGGATTCGATCGCGGATTCGACGGTCTACAGATACCGGCGATCCGCGCAGGGATAGTCGTTGCAGAACTGGCGCGTGCGACGGAGTTGCGGTGAGTGCAATTATTCAGGCGCCGTGTAGCGCATCGGCAGGTGTGCTGGCTATCTCCCTGCCGACTGGACTGCTGGAGATCAGGGTCGACGCCGGTCCGTTACTTCGTCTCAATGACTTGGTAGGGTTTGCTGCGCGTGCAAATGCCAAACGCGGTTTCCTATTCTTGAGCAAGGTATTGGGCAAGCATTGGCCTGTGACACCGCAGCTGATGAGCGAAATTCATATCGAATTGGCCACTCAAGTACCAGTGGATTTGCCAGGGCCGGTAGTATTCATTGCCATGGCAGAAACAGCGATCGGGTTAGGGCAGGGTGTTTTTGAAGCATTTCAGATCGCCAATCCGAATCGTGCGGCACTGTTTCTGCATACGTCGCGATATCACGTAGACGATACACTGATCATTGAATTTGAAGAGGCGCATAGCCACGCACCGCGTCAGTTTTTGCATATGCCGAAGGATGCGGCACTGCGGGAATTATTTTTGACTGCACGTTCGTTTGTACTGGTCGACGATGAAGCCAGCACTGGCAACACATTCATGAATTTGACCACAGCCTGCCGCGCGCTTAATCCTTCGATAGAACGCGTTCATCTAGCGACAATCACCAATTTCATGGGCCAGGCAGTAAGTGGCGCATTATCGCAGCGATTCGGTATTGAAGTCACAATCAGTGCTGTGCTCAGCGGTGAATTTACATTTACAGCCGACGAAGTGAAGCATGCAACGGATGCGGCCCAGTTATTTGAAGCGCATACCGATCGCGGTGCAAGCGCTTCATTTGGAAGGCTGGGTTTGAATCGTCCGCTATCCGTGCCATTCGATTTGGCCAGCCGTCTGATCGCCACGATCTGTCCTGATGAGCGGACGCTGGTATTGGGTACCGGAGAATTCATGCATTTGGCTTTTCTGCTGGGACTTGGACTTGAAAAACTTGGTGCTAATGTAGTGGTGCAATCAACGACCCGTTCTCCCATATTGCAATGGGGAGATGTCAGCCATGTGATAACGTTTCCAGACAACTACGGGGAGGGGGTGGCGAATTTTATTTATAATGTCGTACCCAACCAATACGATCACGTCTTTATTTGTCACGAGACGCCCCCTAACGCAGCGCTGTATCAACTTGCGAAATCCGTTGGTGGTCGTCTGATTCATTTTTTGTCCGAGAAAAATATTGAAGAAATTCCTGTTCGTTGACCTTGACGATACCCTGTTCCAAACACCGGGTAAATGTTTAAAGGAAGAAGATTTGCATCCAGCCGCGTATCTCAAAGACGGGGCTGCGTGCTCATTCACGACGTCGCGCCAGCGTGCTTTCTTTGAGCTGATGCACCGTGAAATGACACTGATTCCGACGACAGCGCGTAATCGTGACGCATTGAGCCGGGTTGATTTGCCATTCTCCAGCTATGCCATTATTGATTATGGTGGTGTAGTGCTTGAGCCTGGCGGGGCGGTCGATGCCATTTGGTTCGAGACGATGCGAATGGACATGGAGCAAGCCCTCGCAGGGTTGAGAGAAGCAATGCAGGTTATAGACGGCTACGCTGAAAGTGCGGGTCTGAAAGGCCGTGCACGCCTGATTGAAGATTGCTCTACCCCTTTCTATATCGTGGTAAAGGATCCAGAAAAAAAAGTCGAGCACCTCGAACAAATAGAATGCGAGGCCGTCGTGCCATGGCTTGCAGCGGCGGGTAAGGATTTTTTCATTCACCGCAATGGAAACAACCTGGCGGTGTTGCCAAAAACTTTGAATAAGGCGCGCGCCGTTGAATACTTGCGCAAGCGCTTGGAAGCAGAACATGGCGAGATTATGACCCTGGGCATGGGCGACAGTGGATCGGATGCACGCTTCATGGCCGCCTGCGACTACGCGATCGTCCCGAGTGGCAGCCAACTTGCTGCACTGACAGTGGCTGCGTTATGAGTTTTTGCGGAAGTTATCGTCATGGTGACGTCAATTTTTTGCTTAAGCGTTTGCAGCTACAGTTTGTCGATGTTGCGCATAAGGAGAGATTGATCCAGTCTGGTGCGCGCCACTATAGCGAAATGTTGTCCCCGGAGTCGCTGCCCTCATTGCACTATCTAAAGATATTTAAGGATGCCTGCTCAGCCAATCGACAACAAATGGCTCGGGATTGTCTGTCGCTGGCGGCACTGATTGCAGCGCGCCGTTCCGGTCCCATTACACTGGTGTCGCTGGTGCGTGCGGGGACTCCGGTAGGCGTCATTCTCAAGCATCTGTTACACAGAGTGATGGGACGTCAAGCTGTCCATTTTTCGGTGTCCATCATTCGAGACCGAGGTATCGACGACGTGGCGCTACACCACATTCTTGATCAGGGTCATGCGCCTGAATCCATTGTGTTTATTGATGGCTGGACAGGTAAAGGAGTGATCTCACGTGTGCTTGAACAGGCAGTGGGTGATTTCAATCAACGCAATGATGTGGCGATCGACAGCGGCTTGCATGTGCTGTCGGACCTCGCCGGGACCGCAGCATGTGCGCCATCGTCGGCCGATTATCTGATTCCGTCCAGCATTCTGAATGCAACTGTATCCGGATTGGTCAGCCGCTCGGTACTAAACGAGTCTATTGGTCCAAATGATTTTCATGGTTGTGTTTATTACAACGAGTTCGAACCGTACGATCAATCGCGCGAGTTTGCAGACGGATTGATTGCAGATGGTATTGCGCAAGCCAAATGTAATGGTATACCAGAAGCAACACCGATTGATCGCGCAAAAGTCGCGACAATCTCTGCCAAATTCCTTAATGCAATTATGGCGCTGCATGGCATTGAAGATGTGAATCTGGTCAAACCCGGTATCGGCGAAGCGACCCGTGTTTTGTTGCGCAGAGTACCGCGCCTATTGATTCTGCGCGACCCCAATGCGCTGGACGTCGCTCATTTGAAGGTGCTCGCTTCAGAAAAATCTGTCCCGCTGATCGTGGATCCAGCGTTGCCTTACCAGGCCGTATCGCTCATAAGGAGTGCATTAGATGGTTAAAATAAAAATGCTCGGTGCCTCGCTGTATGTACCCGCAACGCACAAGGATTTGCAACAGATTGCCGATGGCGAATTGCTCGGTAATTTGCGCTCCGTTATCTTTTGCACAGAGGATGCTATAGCTGATTGTGAATTAAATTATTCATTATTTAATTTGTCGCTCGTGCTTCAACAAATGATTGAGCTGCCACCAATACAACGCTTTGTTCGTGTCCGTAACCCGGACGTGATGAAGCGCGTGCTGGAGATGCCCGGCTCTGAAAAACTGACCGGCTTCGTGCTGCCTAAAACGACGCGACACAATTTCGATGCCTATTTCCGACAAGTGCAGGAGACCAGCTTCATGTTGATGCCGACGCTGGAGACTGCCGAGGTATTTGACGAAGCGGAAATGAAGATGTTTCGCCAATGTCTGGAGGAGCCGGGGGTGCGTGATCACATCCTTGCGCTACGCATCGGCGGCAATGATTTGCTGGCATTATTGGGGTTGCGGCGTCCGCGTAATATGACCATTTATAGAACACCGCTCGGACCGGTCATTTCGAAATTGGTGACAGCAGTGCTGCCGCCTTCCCCTTCCACATTGCCCCGCTTACCGCATATCTGCACAACATGCCATCATCGAATCATAA
>JBDSEJ010000306.1:0-3430 GCA_039920105.1 Candidatus Nitrotoga sp.
ATCTTCACTGGTAGCCTCCCTCACATTTTTATTGGCTCTATGTGAGACAAAGTGGGTTATCAACTTTCACTTTCCCGCAGAAGAAGTAAAGATGATGATTTCTGGTTGTTCATCTTGCAATTGTTGAAGGGTTAGCCACTACGATTGCGATCCATAGATTTTTTGTCTGGCTTATTTTCTTATATCAGGGTAGTTAACAGATTACAGGATACCTCTAAATTTCCCCGTTTTTCTCCGTTTAGATTGCCTAGTTCAAATGGCTTATCCAGTTGCATAACTTTAAGGTAGCATTTCAGGCGTTAGCACGAGCCCACGACACAATGCCGGCCACATCCATGGCACCTGCCTGTCTTGCCACCTCGCGCCCATTTTTAAATATGGCCAAAGTGGGAATACTGCGGATGTTATAGCGCGTGCCCAGCTCCTGTGCTTCTTCTGTATTTAGTTTAGCTAACCGTATTACCGGCTCTAGTTTCTCTGCCGCCTGTATAAAAGCGGGCGCCATCATGCGGCAGGGGCCACACCATGGTGCCCAGAAATCCACCAGAACCGGTATATCGTTACGCGTGATGTGCTTCTCGAAGTTGCTGCTGCTCAGCTCAATCGGATGTGCGTTGAACAGAGCTTGTTTACATTTGCCGCAGCTCGGCTGGCTGGTTAACTTTCCAGCGGAAATGCGATTTACCGCATCGCAATTGGGGCAGACGATATTAAT
The DNA here is from genome assembly GCA_039920105.1 of Candidatus Nitrotoga sp. Lineage (GTDB taxonomy): Bacteria > Pseudomonadota > Gammaproteobacteria > Burkholderiales > Gallionellaceae > Nitrotoga. The sequence continues at coordinate 716 of JBDSEJ010000306.1, forward strand.
GGAATCGTTCATGATTGTTACCTCAGTTGGGAATGCTTTCTAAATGGGGAACGATAGCTTAAATTTCAAACCGCATCGATAAATCTACAGCCTGTATATCTTTGGTCAGGCCACCGATTGAGATGCGTTCTACGCCGGTCTCGGCGATGGCGCGTACTTTATCGAGTGTTATGCCGCCTGAGGCTTCAAGTTCGGCGCGTCCGGCAGTAAATTTTACAGCAGCACGCATACTATCGATATCGAAATTGTCGAGCAAAATCAACTTGGCACCGGCGTCTAACGACTCACGCAACTGCTCCAGATTTTCTACTTCAATCTGGATGCTAATTCCTTCAGAAGCAAGGCAGAAAGCTTGTTCCAAAGCGGGGCGAATGCCACCTGCAGCCAATATGTGATTCTCCTTAATCAGCACGCCATCAAATAAACCAATCCGCTGGTTATGCCCGCCACCCGTTTTAACCGCGTATTTCTGTGCTACGCGCAAACCTGGCAGCGTCTTGCGTGTATCCAGGATTTTTGCGTGCGTGCCGCGCACCGCTTCGACATAGTGTCGCGTCTGTGTGGCAGTGGCGGAAAGTGTCTGCAAAAAATTGAGCGCGGACCGTTCTGCAGTCAGCATCGCACGTGCCCCTCCGCTTACCTCGCACAGCTTTTGCTTGGCTGTTACTACATCGCCATCCTGGGCAAACCAATGAATGATGCAATCTTTATCCATAGCTTTGAAACATGCATCAAACCAAGCTGCGCCGCATAACACTGCATTTTGTCGCGTTATAACGGTGGCGTGTGTTTTTGTATCCAAGGGAATGAGTTGTGCGGTGAGATCACCGCCGCGCAGATCTTCATCAAGGGCAGTGGTTACATTGGCATAAATATTAGTGGCCAAATCATGTTGGTTTTTCATTTCAGTTTAACTTAGCGCTCGTAGTGTGCTCATTATCAAATTATAAAATTCATCCATAGCTACTTTTATTCAAACCGCTTCCTTATTAACCTCAGATTATCACTCACTTTTACCCTTCAAATTTGCCAGTCGGTAACTCATTTGTTGATCCTGTGAGGATGATCTTAATTTTATTCAGCTCAACCTACCGTGCTAAATTTTAATATATTTGTGACCACAATTTATAGTTTAGAGATATACTAAATGACAATTATTCGCAACTTAATAATTATTCGCAACTATATATTTGATGAATAGTTAGCATTACACTTTCTTAAATTATATTTTTATAAGGTTGCACCTATGACAGCTCTAAGCCTTGTTTTATCGATACTAATGTTAGTTAGTTTTACCTGCCAAGCCAGAGAATCGCTGAATAGTACGGAAAAACTTGGCGAGCTTTTATTTAAGGATAAAAATCTTTCTCTTAACAAAAATCAAGCCTGCGCCAGTTGCCACAGTCTGCATCCAGTAAACAGCAAGAATTTTTCCAGTAGGTCAGTCCCAGGGTTTGTTGACCCAGATAACGTTAAAAACGGAACAGCGGTTTCGGGAGGTTCGATTCCAAATGCCAAGGGTTCATTAAATACACCAGCCATAGGCTATGCTGCATTTAGTCCTTTATTTCACTGGGACAAGGAAGAAGGTTTGTATATAGGCGGTCAATTCTGGAATGGGCGCGCGAAAGACCTGCATGAACAGGCACAAAAGCCTTTATTGAATCCGGTCGAAATGGCAATGCCCAGCGAACGGGCTGTGGTTGACCGTATAAAGCAGGATAAAAAATACAATAAACTGTTTTTGGAAGCATATGGCATCAATGTGGATAATTCTAAAGTCAAAATAGTCTTTGATCTTGCAACAAAAGCCATCAGTGAATATGAGAAAACTGCCGTTTTCAATAAATTTACATCTAAATACGACTATGTTTTGGCTGGCAAAACCACTTTAACCGCAATTGAAGAAAAAGGTTTAAACCTATTTAATGGCAAAGGTAACTGCGCCGCTTGCCATACCAGCGAGGCCACCCGTACCAAAAATGGCGAACTATTGCTGCCGCTGTTTACCGATTTTTCTTACGACAACATCGGTTTGCCACGTAATGTAAAAATACCGAACAACCCAGAGCCTGATCTTGGGCTTGGCGGCCGCAGCGATATTGCAGCCAAAGACCCAGAAGGCAATGAGATCGGCAAGCACAAAGTTATGACGCTTAGAAATATTGCACTGACGCCGCCTTATGGTCATAACGGCGTTTTTGACACACTGGAACAATTTGTACATTTTTATAATACCCGCGATACCTTGGGTTTAGTATTTGACAATAAGGATCCAAATTTCGGCATAACAGGGTGGCCCGAGCCAGAAATTGCCCAAAATATGAATCGTGACGAACTGGGTAATCTGGGACTGAGCAACGAAGAGGAAATGGCTATTGTCGCCTTTCTACAAACCTTAACGGATGACTATCAAATATGGGGGGACGATAAGTGTGTACCACCTTGGTCTCCCGCTCCGTTCGAATTATTTCCGAGTGGCACTCTAAGCAGAGCGGCAAATGCACTTTGTCCATCCGACCAAACTACTACTAACTAAAAACAGGTGAGCTATTGTAGTGCGCCAATTAGAAATACACTTATCAAAAGTGCACGGGTATCTCACCCGCTGATCCTGATTGGTGATGCCTTATCTAACCTGAATTTTGCATAAACAGGGCGAATAACACGGCAAGCATTTGATATAATTGGAGTTATCTAGACACCGATTCGTAA
>JBDSEJ010000307.1:0-3906 GCA_039920105.1 Candidatus Nitrotoga sp.
TGAATACCTACATGGACATGGATATTCTCCAACACGCAATTCAATGGCCAGCGATGATAGTTACGCTGGTAGCGGCTTGGCTTGTTGCAGCACAATCAAAAAGAAAGAGAAATTGGGGATTTTGGTGCTTTATATTAAGTAATCTACTGTGGATCATCTGGGGCTGGCACGACAACGCGTACGCACTCATTGCGCTGCAAGTGGGGTTATTTGCTCTAAATCTTCGGGGTGCTAGTAAAAACAATTCCCAGTCTGCTACTTAAAAAAAACTTTTTCAGAAAAAAATTTGAATAACTCGCGTTGGCCGCTCAAAGCCAACTTACTTTAAAACAGTTCAGATTTCGCAGACTTAGCCTTTCCTCTCTTTGTAAACGCCACCATATGTAACCAGCAATAGAGCTAAACATAAAAAATACGTGTCTCTAAAATATCTAATTGTTTATATTTTTTAAATTACTCGTTTGACATTTTCAAAGCCTCGTCGATCGCATTTAAAAAATCATCGAGATTGAGAGGTTTTGTAAGGTATCGAAATACCCCCGCCTCAATGGCATTCTCAATACCATCAGGATTGACTTCGGCACTTAAGGCAATGACGGGCATATGTTTCGTTGACGGATTACCGCGTAAATTTTTAATAACTTCGACACCATTGATCCCGGGTAGATTAATATCCATCAGGATAACGTCTGGCAAATGAGTGATTGCCAGTTCGATACCGACATTCCCGTTCATCGCACTCAACAGGCGAATACCCGGGCGACCTTCAATGATATGTTCAATAAGCGACAAACTGGCAGGGTTGTCTTCAATATACATCAAGGTGCGAAGTGCAGAGAGGTCATACTTTTTTTGTGTACACGTTTCGGATTCGTCGCTAACCGCTACAAGCGGTATCTCATCGGCCACTGGCATTTCAAACCAGAAAACGCTTCCCACACCTACAGTACTTTCCACGCCGATATTGCCATTCATCTGCTCTAAGAGTTTCTTGCACACCACCAGACCGATACCTGTCCCTTCGACTGACGTGGATTCTTTTCCGAGACGATTAAATGGCTGGAACAGTTGCGCAAGATTTTCTGGTGATAATCCATCGCCGTTATCTGAAATGCTGATGCGGACCTGCTTCAGGACGTTTGTGTTGCATGTCAGGTCAACGGTCCCATGTTCGCGATTATATTTAATTGCATTGGACAATAAATTAATCAAAACTTGCTTTAAACGAGTTCGATCGCCATAAACATAGATTGATTGGTTGATCTTGGCAAAATTCAATTGGATGTTACGCAATTTCGCTTGGGGATCCATCATGGCTTTACATTCGAGCAGAAGTTGCGGCAACGATAAGAATTCTGGTGACAACGACACCTTGCCAGACTCAATTGATGAAAGGTCAAGAATTTCGTTAATCAAATCGAGTAAATACCATCCGCCTCGAATGATTTCTTTAATCTTGGTCATTTGAGGGGCAGTTGGCTCGGGTGAGCCCCGCTCCAATAATTGGGCAAAACCAAGGATGGCATTGAGCGGCGTGCGCAACTCATGGCTCATGCTGGAAATAAATTCGGATTTCGCACGATTCGCTTTTTCTGCGGCAAATTTGGCATTGCTGAGTTCCGTAATGTCTGTGTCTGCACCCACATAATGAGTAACTACTCCATCGGCTTTGACGGCGGAGATAGTTAACCATTTGAGATACAACTCACCATTTTTTCGTCTGCCCCAAATTTCTCCATGCCATGATCCAGTCAACTTGAGAGTTTTCCACATTCCATGGTAAAAGAATTTGTTGTACATGTCAGAGTGGAGCATATGCGGTGTGTGGCCCACGGCCTCTTTTGCGGTAAAACCTGTGATTTTGGTAAATGCTTTGTTAACACGCAGGATAACTCCTTTAGCGTCGGTGATCATCAAGCTTTCTTGTGATTCGAAAGCAACGGCCGCGATGCGTAGATCCACTTCGGCTTGCTTGCGCATCGTAATATCTCGCGAAAGAACAATAAAACGTTTGTCTTGGTTTTCCTCCTCGTTTTTGGGTGCGACTGAGAGCTCGAACCAGTGATTACCTTGCTGCAAGGGCAGACAAATTTGCTTCCCATATGATCTGCCTTTAACTGAGGCTTCCTGTAAGGCTGACATGCATGTTTGTGCTGCTTCTTGTGGAAGAACTTCAAATATTGTTTTGCCTAGAATTTCGTCACATGGTTTCGCAAGCAAATCAGTATTGTGGGCATGACACTTATAATATCGGCCGTCCATTCCAATCTCAAATAACAAATCAGGTATTGCTGCGAATGTGGCTTGTAGCTCGATGTTTGTATCGAGAATCGCTGCCTTTGCTTGCTTAAGCTTGGTGATGTCGGTCAAGACTATGCGCACCACTGGATTTTCGTCATTTTTTTTCAGGAGTATGCAATTCAATAGTCCATAAAAGCTTGATCCGTCTTTTCGCAGGAATTCAAGTTCACATTCCTGAATGTCGTCATTTTTTAGTACCGACAGGAAATAAAGATTCCATCGGTCGCGATCTAAAGGTGCAACAAATGGGGCAAAACGGCGATGAATCAGCTTGCTGCGATCCATTCCGAGAAGTTTGGTGCCGGTAAGATTGATTTCTTCGATCATGGCCTTATGGTTGAGGGTGATATAGCCGATAGTGGAAAAATCGTAAAAATCTATGTAGCGGTCACGGGATTTTTCCAGCTCAATCTGCGTTAGCCTCAAATCCTCGTTCTGCATCTCCAATTCCACCTGATGTACCTGGAGTTCATGCAACAACTCTTCGGCAGAGCGTGATCTACAGTCGTTATCTGGTATGAGAACAATGGGCTTTTTAGCTTGCTTGCTTATTTGTTTTGAATTATTTGGTTTTTTGTTCATATGTTTTCCACCGCCAGCAGGATCCTTTTTGTTTCTCCGGTGTGGTCGATAATTTTACGTCCGCTGATCAACATGCGGTGATGACCACTGACGGGGAAGTTATGGTCTACCTCATAGTCTTCAAAACTCTGGTTGTTAGGCATGATGTTCTCCATTAGTTCGCGCAATTTCGGGATGTTCCACTGTTGGTTGCCGAAACTAAGGATAGGGCGCCCCAATGTATCTTCCGGTGTGGTTTGAAAGTCGCGATAAAATGATCTGCTGGCGGATAGAATTTTAAGATTTTCATCGAGTACGATCAGCGGTTCGCGCACGGTATCTACAATGCCCTCGGCCAGTGTCAGCGCTAACTTTTCCGCCACCTCGGCCGCGATGCGCGCGGTTATGTCGGTGAATGTCAGAACTACTCCGTTAATTACGTTTTCCAGACTCCGATATGGCTGGATACGTGCCAGGTACCATGCCCCGCTGATGGTACGTACCTCATGCTCGTGCGGCTTCAGGGATTCCAGTACGGTTTGTGCTTCTGCGAGTAAATCTTCGTCCCGGATGTTCGACTTAATATCGCACAATGGTCGGCCCAAGTCTGATGCGACTAAACGATAAATCATTATCGCCTCACGGGTGAAACGTTTGATCTTAAAATGCCCGTCGAGAAAGATAGTGCCGCCGTTGATGTTGTCGATCAGGTTTTTCATGTCGCTCTGAATCCAAAAGAGTTGCTCGATTTTGGATTGCAATTCGGCATTCACGGTGATCAGTTCTTCATTGACAGACTGCAATTCCTCTTTGGAAGTTTCTAATTCTTCATTGGTGGATTGAAGCTCTTCATTAGAGGCTTGTTGATCCTCAACGTTGGCTTGCAAGTTTTGCTTGGCATAGGAAAGCTGATGCTCAAGCTCTTTAATGCGTTGCAGTTGGTCGTTTTTTGAAGAGGTGCCTTTGTTTCGCCCCGGTTTGTCGGATGTCAAATAATCTACTTCCTCGAAGCTAAGAAGCATTAGTTTTGCGCTTGCTTCCGAG
>JBDSEJ010000308.1:0-2012 GCA_039920105.1 Candidatus Nitrotoga sp.
CCTGCTCAAGTTGAGCACGAATTTCCTCGAAATAGGACTCAACCATATCTTTGGCTTCACGCTTATTCAAACCAACTTTTTCAAACAGTAAATCCGCGAGCTCTGCTTTTGTCAATGTCATTGATCACCCCCTTATATACGCATCTGCGCACCATGCTGTTGCAAAACTGCGGTCAAGCGCGCGATACTTAGTTCAATTTCACTATCAATTAATGTTTTTTGAGTATCTTGCAATAACACACGGAAAGCAAGGCTTTTTTTTCCACCCCCCACACCTGTACCACGATACAGATCAAACAGCGCAAGTTCTGCTACATAAGAGGTATTGCTATCTAGCATAGCGTCCAATAAAGATTGGACCGTTACACTTTCATCCACGATTACGGCAAGATCGCGACGCACTGGCGGGAACTTAGAAATCTCGCTGGCATGGGGTACATCAACTGGCATCAAGGCATCCAGCTCAACCTCAAACCATACCACTACCTGCGGGATTCCATACTGCTGCAACCACTTAGGATGCAACTCTCCTATCCAACCCACCACTTGCCCATTCAGCAATATCTTTGCCGAACGCCCAGGATGGGATGCCGGGTGCAAAGATCCCAAATAACTTAATTGCGCCGGAGCAAATAAAGCTTCAATATCTGACTTTACATCATAAAAATCCACGCTGCGGGACTCCACCCCCCATTGCTCAGGAAGCTGAGTCCCATAACACAATCCTGCGAGCCGCTCACGCTGGGTGTAATTTTCCCTTGAGAAACACACTCCAGTTTCAAATAAACGCACACGCGACTGTTTACGTACAAAGTTTAGTCGCAAAGCACCAATCAAACCACCTAAAAGGCTGCTGCGCATCACAGCCAAATGACTGGAGATAGGATTTTTCAAAGTCACGGGATTGTCATTTGCGCACAAATCACGCTCAACCTCTGCATCAAGAAAAGCATAGCTGATAGTTTCCTGATAGTCGCGTGCCACCATTATTTGACGCAGACGAGACACTGGACGCTGTGTTTCTGGTTGCGGCACCATCATAACTGCAGTTTGTGGCGGCATAGCCGGAATGTTATCGTAGCCAGCTATCCGTGCAATTTCCTCGATCAAGTCCACTTCCAGTGACAGGTCAAAGCGGTAACTAGGCGGAGTTACATGGAAATCTTCACCCTGCTGTATAAAATTAAATTGCAAACGTTGCAGCATGACTGTGATTTTGGCGGTATCCAGCAGAATACCTAACACGCGTTTCACTCGACTCGTGCGTAACATTATCGAATTACGAGCTGGCAATTCTCCATGCACCTCTTCGATCGCACCAGCTTGCCCACCACAAATTTCCAGCAACAATTGTGTTGCACGTTCCAGTGCCATGCGTGTCGCGGCAAAATCCACACCGCGCTCAAAACGATATGAAGAATCAGTGGAAATGGTCAATCTACGCGCTTTCCCAACAATTGCATCGGGTACAAAGAAGGCGCTCTCCAGAAAGACATCACGAGTAGCCGTTTCCACGCTGCTTGCCGCGCCGCCCATAATCCCAGCCAATGCCAGCAATCGTGTATCATCTGCGACCACCAGCATGTCATCCTGCAGCGTGACGCTTTGCCCATTGAGCAATGCCAATTCCTCACCCGATCGCGCATAGCGCACTGCGATGCCACCGGCAAGTTTTGCCAGGTCGAAGGCATGAAGGGGCTGACCAAGCTCGAGCATGACATAATTGGTAATATCTACCACTGCATTGATACTGCGCAGCCCGCCGCGCTCCAGGCGGCGCATCATCCATGACGGCGTCGCAGCAGCGGAATTCACACTGCGCACAATGCGGCCGCAATATAACCGGCAAGCTTAGAGAGCATCAATATTTACCGCTAAAGTTTCAGTCAAACTTGACAGAACGGGATCAACCTTCAACGCATTCATTGTGCCGCCGGTAATCGCCGCCACTTCCCGAGCCACGCCCACTATACTTAAGCAATCACTGCGGTTGGGTGTAAGCTTCAAAGTGA
>JBDSEJ010000309.1:0-5530 GCA_039920105.1 Candidatus Nitrotoga sp.
TCATGGTTGGGAAACCTATTCTCCACGCAGAAGTGAAGAAAATGGACAAAAAATATGAGCGACCCTAAAATTATTGTCGCGCTTGATTACTCTGATGCACAACCTGCACTGGAATTGGTGGCACGGCTGGAGCCTGCGTTGTGTCGCCTCAAGGTGGGTATTGAATTGTTCACCGCAGCAAGGTCTCGATTGATCGAACAGTTAATGCAGCGTGGTTTTGAAATATTCCTTGATCTGAAATTTCATGACATTCCCAATACTACGGCACAGGCATGTAAAGCTGCCGCTGAATTAGGAGTGTGGATGGTCAACGTGCATGCACTGGGTGGACGCAAGATGATGGAAGCGGCGCGCGAAGCATTGAGCCTTTATACCCAATCACCCAAGCTGATTGCTGTGACTCTTCTAACCAGTTTGGCGCAAGAAGATTTGGCAGGTCTGGGGATTACAGCTACTCCTGCCGATATGGTGCTACGATTGGCTAGGCTTGCGCGCGATAGCGGGCTAGATGGTGTCGTATGTTCTGCACAGGAGGCAGCTTTGCTGCGCCAGCACTGTGGAAGCCAATTTTGTTTGGTTACGCCTGGTATTCGTTCGGTCGATGCTGTTGCCGATGATCAATCGCGCATTATGACGCCATCTGCCGCACTGGAACAAGGCGCGGACTATTTGGTAATTGGTCGTCCCATTACACGCGCTGCAGATCCGCTGCAGGCATTACAAAGCATTGTTAAACAGATTGGATTGGCGGAATAATCTCTCCCTCCTACTAGACGAAGTGATTCGACCATCAATTTGGCAAGGTCATGCATATTCCGTCGAAAACGTCATATTAAACGTCGAACGCTTCAATGATCAGCCCCTTGGAATGTGGTAAGAAGCTTCATTGGGTGCGCCAAATCACTTGTTGCATGTAATATATTCTCACAGATAGATTATTCATCAGGGCGGAGAAACTGATATTTGAACAACTTTAATTAAAATATTGATACATTTTAAATTTGAATCTAAATATCCATGAAATTATGAATTCTGTATTCCGGCGTATATTATTGCCCCAATCAATTCTATCGCTTCTGCCACTGACGTTATTTTTTCCAGTAGGTATAATTTACACTGGTATAGTATTGTATTTGCTAAGTTTGTTAGCCTCTGGAGAATATCGGGTGAGATGGTTGACAGCTAAAGCGAGTCCACTTTATTGGCCAATTTTAGGTTTATCAGCAATAACCTTCTGTGCCGCAATTTTATTGGAACGGCCTCAAGATTCCTTCTGGTCAGGCTTTGTTCACTATCAAATTTATATTATCTTGTTGTGTTTTATTAGTGTTGGGTCTGGCGATTGGCAAAAACGGGCAGTCACGTTTTTTTTTGTTGGCGCACTTTATGCATCAACGTTGTACTACCTTAACCTATTGCAGATTCTTCCAAATGTAGGAATTTTTGCAAATTATCTGGTTTATCGCGGAAACAAATCTATTTTGCTTGCTATCTTGCTGGCAATCGCTGCTGGATGGATGCTTTACGAAATGGCTTCGCTCGCTGATCGCCGATCGCTGTGGTTGAGAGTGCCAGCTTTTTTATATGTTGTGATCGCGTTGCTATTCCTCGCCCAATCGCGTACTGCCAATCTCATTTTTGTATTGTTGTGCTTAATGTTTTTTTTGAAATGTCTTACAATATCTTGGCGTAGTGCGCGCTGGATGCTTGGTTTTGTATTGATGCTTGGGGTTGCCTGGCTATCTGCATCGGATTTGCGAGTGCGCGCTATTGGTACAGTAAATGATATTCGTGCCTTTTCACAAGGTCAGCAAATAAGTGATGATGGCATTCGATTGGAAATGTATAGCGTCACCTCCAAAATTATTGCTGAGAAGCCTTGGTTGGGCCACGGGATAGCAACTTGGCCATCTCAGTATCAAAAATACGCAAAAGGCATGCCTAGTGAAGGAACGCGTACTCCGCATAATGATTACCTGTTGTACACCGCCGAAATTGGGTTGATCGGACTTGCAGCCTTGTTGTGGATATGGCTGACCCAATTAGCTGTCGCATGGAAAATTGGTGGTGCCAGTGGTATGTTGTTGGGTATGCTGGGGGTGGCGATCATGGTCGGTGGTATGTTTAATGCTATTTTGCGAGATGCTGTATTCGGCATACCATTTATGGTTTTGCTTGCCATACCGCTGGCTGGAGTGACGCGTAATATCGACCGGGCAGTATGACACAAGAAACTGAACAATCAGTAACCCAACCCTATATGGGCACTGACGAGCGCGTTATTTTGTGTATGAAATGGGGCGTTAAATACGGACCGGAATACGTCAACAGGTTATATGCGATGGTAACTCGGCATATGCGTGGGACGTTTCGTTTCGTCTGTTTAACTGATAGAAGCGAAGGTATACGCGTCGAAGTGGAGTGCTTGCCCATTCCTGATTTAGCTTTGCCAGAAGGTATTCCTGAGCGCGGCTGGAAAAAGCTTACCACCTTCGAGGCTAATCTACACGGCTTACAGGGCACCGCGCTGTTTCTCGACCTTGATGTAGTGATTGTCGATGACATTGACTGCTTTTTCGAGCAACCGGGCGAGTTTCTGATCATCCACGATTGGAAGCGTCGCTGGCGCATTACCGGTAACTCATCAGTTTACCGCTTTCGCCTCGGCACGCATGCTGATTTGCTGGACGATTTTAGGGCCAATCAGGCTGATGTCCGGCGTAACTTCCGGCATGAGCAGGCATTTCTCTCCGACTGGTTGCATCGTCAAGGAAAGTTGAGCTATTGGCCTGATGCTTGGTGCCGTAGTTTCAAATATCACTGTATTCCCCGTTGGCCTTGCAATTATTGGTCTGCCCCAATTATCCCGGAAGGTGCCCGTATCTTGATTTTTCATGGCGAAGTCAATCCACCCGATGCGCTGGCCGGACGGCGTAACCGAAGGTTCAGATATGTGCAAGCCGCGCCTTGGGTTTCTGATCATTGGGCTGAATGAAATCTCCATAAAACGTATATGCATTTTGATTGTAATAATGCGTCCAACACGCAGACCGAATGGCATCGATATAAGTAACCGACTGCAACACAGCCCATTATTATGCGTACCGAAGTAATCGTTTCAACTTACAACAATCCAATGGCACTGAACTATGTGCTGCTAGCACTGGCCGGTCAGCGCAACGCTGACTTCAGCGTGTGCGTAGCAGACGATGGTTCCGGCAAACCGACGCATACACTACTTGAGAGCTGGACCCGCCGCCTCAGTCCGATTCGGCTACGCCACATATGGCAACCCAATGAAGGTTTTCGTAAAAATACTATCCTGAACAACGCAATTGAATCGTCGAAATCAGATTATCTCATTTTCATTGATGGCGATTGCGTCGCCCGTCCCGACTTCATTGCCTGCCACATTGCGCGCCGCACCGATGGTGCCTTTCTTTCTGGCGGGATGATACGCTTACCAGATAGATCAACATCGGAACTTTCGGAGCAAGGCATTGACAGTGGCGGGGTTTTCCGTCTGAACTGGATTGTCGCGCAGTTAGGAGTGCGAAAGCTCAGCGTGCTGCTCAAAGCTGCAGTATTGCCGATTATTTTAGCTCGCAAGCTTGAGTGGCTTACGCCGGTCAAACGTACCTGGAACGGCGCTAACAGTTCTGCTTGGCGGCGCGACCTGATTGCAGTTAACGGTTTCGACGAGTCGTTAAGATACGGTGCCGAAGATGTGGAAATGGGTGTGCGCCTGAACAACTACGGTATTGTCGGGCAGCATATTCGCTACAGTACTTGTCTGCTGCACATTGAGCATTTACGTGGTTATGCAGATGCAAATATTGTGCAGCGTAACAAGGCATATGTGCGCGAAGTGAGGAAAAGTGGCATTGACTGGACTGCTAATGGTATTGTCAAGCTTGCCGCACGACCAGCAACAGAAATTGATAATATATGAAACACGCATCAATTGTGGTTGGCAGGCATAAGCGGAACGAGATTTTCAAGCCTGGCGTTGGCCCTAATGGAGGCGAGTTTCATTTACCATACCGTTTGTTGCGTGAACTGTTTCTGGAAGCAGGAATCGAGCTTTCAACCGCCGATATGAACATTGGCCGCGAAGTAATATTTGAACTGCATATTAACGCGAAGCGTCATTTGCCAAAATGTCCAGCCTACGCATATCTATATGAGGACCCGATAATTCGGCCACTCAACAGTGAGATGGCGCAGTTACGTCGTTACCGTAAGGTATTTACATCGAATGAAACACTAATCGATGGAAAACAAATATTGCGTTTGGACTACCCTAATGATCTGAGTCTACGGCCAGTGCCTAGTTTTATCGAGCGTGATCTATTTTGCGTGATGATTGCGTCAAATAAGGCGCTACTACACCCTCATCCCCTTAGTTTGCATGGTAATCGTATTGAGATTATTCGCTACTTCGAAGCGCAGGCTCCAGAATTGTTTACGCTATATGGCAAGGGTTGGGATATCCCGGCGGTACGTCCAGGCGTAACAGGGCGTCTTATCAAGCGCATGAATGAATGGCGTGCCAGCATTGCTCCCAGTCGACCATTTCCAAGTTATCGTGGGACTTTGCACTCAAAATCAGAAATTTTGGACCGCGCCAAATTCTCTATTTGTTATGAAAATTCACGCGGCAGCCCAGGCTATTTGACCGAGAAAATTTTCGATTGCTTTACCAGCGGCTGCATACCGATTTATATCGGTAGCACACACAGAACAGCGCTCGTTCCAGAGGATTGCTACATCGATGGCGATCGTTTTAATAGTCCTGCTGAGATGTTACATTTTTTGCAATCAATTGACGCCGATAGCCATGCTCGCTATCAGGAGGCAATCCAGCTTTTTCTAGCTGGACCAGACAGCCTGCGCTTTACCAATGCGTATTTTTGCCAATCGCTGGTGAACGTTGTAATGGTTGATTTAATCCCAGAAGTTGAACTTACGCAGTCTTGATAATTTTATAAGCTAGTGTTAGTCAATAATTGAGTCGCTGTCATTTAACAGCTGTCAAAGCCATCAACTCGTTTTCACTAAATCCCGCCGCCCGTCTTGCTTCAATATTAAATGGCCCTCGCAGCGTCGGAGCCTTGTAAATTTCTGCAAGCGAGGCATAGGTCGCAACAGGTTCAAGGCCGCGTGTCTCGCAAACCCAGTTAAACCAGCGATTGCCAATCAATACATGGCCAATCTCATCTGCAAGAATGATGTCGATAATTTTAGCTGCCGCAATATCGCCTGCTTGCGCAAGCTTGGCTCGCAGAGGCGGGGAGGCATCCAGGCCGCGCGCTTCCATCGTGCGCGGAACCAGTGCCATGCGGGCGAGGATATCATCCGTGGTTTTTTCTACCATATCCCAAAGACCGTTGTGCGCTGCAAAATCACCGTAGGCATAACCTTTCGTACCCAGATGGGCAGAAAGCAAAGAGAAATGTCGAGCCTCTTCTGCTGCGACCTTTAGCCAGTCAAAATAATATTCACGCGGCATTTCCGGGAAACGCCAGAT
>JBDSEJ010000310.1:0-6431 GCA_039920105.1 Candidatus Nitrotoga sp.
CACTTCGACCATACGCGCATCACATCGGGCCTGTAGACCATCTTCCACCTCCACCATCACTTGCCGCGCGTGGTCGCTTCGCGTCAGTTCGACGAGCAAGGATTTTGACAGAGCAGTAATATCCACTGAGTCATATTGCAATCCGCCGCGAGTGCTGCGTGAGAGCGTCAGCAGACCGTCGATCAAGTCGCTCATTTTGCGACTGGCGAGGTTGATCTGTTCCAGAAAAATCATTCCTTCGCCCTGCATCTGACGGCCGTAATCTTCCCGTAAGGCCTGACTGAAGCCACTCATGGCCCTTAGAGGAGCACGTAAATCATGTGCAACAGCGTAGGCGTAGCTATCCAACTCCCGATTGGCAGCGGTCAGCTCGGCGGTGCGTTCGTCCACGCGTTGCTCAAGGTCAACATTGAGCCTGCAGATTTCATCTTGGATCTGTTTTCGCTCGGTAATATCGCGCAATATCGCAGTGAAAAGCTTGTCGCCGGCGATGACACTCTGGGAAATGGATGCCTCTATTGGAAACTCCTGGCCATTGGCGCGTATGCCGTTGATTTCACCAATCACCCCCATGCGGCGAGCTTTCATACCTGTATGCGCAAAATTCACAATAACATCCTCTTGCGCAAGGTGAAAACGTTCCGGGATAAGCCGCGACAATGGCTGGCCTATAGCCTCAGCCGTACTCTGTCCGAACATCTCTGCAGCGGCCGGGTTGAAAAGGCGTATCCGCTGCTGCTCATCCACGGTGATGACGCCGTCCATCGCCGAGTCGATAACAACCGCCAACCGCTCCTCACTTTCACGTAGAGCCTGTTCCACCCGCTTGCGCTCAGTAATGTCCTGCACCGTACCATGCAGGTTCACGATGTTACCGTTGACATTTCGGATTGCTTCGCCACGTGCAGCAATCCAGCGACGGGGGCAGTTGGAGGGGCGTACTATTTCGGCATCGCACTTGTAAGATAGCCCTTCCGACAAGCACTTTTCTATGGCGACGGAAAGTTCTGCCCAGCTTTCCGGGGTGAAGTACTCCTGTACCTCCGGGTAAACGGCTGGAGGCAAGGCGGAGTCGCGACCAAAGATATGATAGACCTCCTCCGACCAGATGTGCGTATCACTCTGAATGTCCCAAGCCCAATTGCCAACACTTGCCAGTCGCTGCGCTTCTTTCAATTTCTGGTAAAGCTGGGAGTTTTTTTCGTTAGCCGACTCAGCAGTGGCCAATGCCTCGTCGGCCCGTCGCTTTGAGCGGCGCAGCTGGTCAAAAAAGAAGCTGAAAAGACAGCCAGTAAAAATGAAAATTACGATGGAAAAGACAGACGCGGGATTGTCCAGCGGAAAGGAGAAAACAGGTGGTATAAAGAAATACCAAGCCAATAGTGCACCAATGGCAGTCGCAGCAAGGCCTCCGCCAAGACCGCCGACCCAAGCGCTGAGAAATACTGTGGGAATAAAGAGAAACCATACGTAAGGCTTAAAGATATCCCATAAAAGCCATTGCACGGCACAGGCAACGAAGGGCAGCAAGATTGCGAGAATCAGGCGCACGCTCATTGTGACTCCCCTCCCTTCGGTTGCGGAATCAATGCGGTGAATTGTTCACCAACTAACTCTAACACCATCTTCAATTTAAACATCTCCTCGGTAACGACGTAAATACTGTGAAGACGTAAGTGTGGTGCAGAACATCTACTTAACATATTGTTTTTTAGTTATTTTAATTAAAACCAATACCTCGCCCTACCCCTTGATACAAATTGCAACGGAGTCGGATTAGAGAAACCTCAACTATTCAAAGGCTGCACCTAAGGTAGCGACACTTCCGAACAGATCGGCTCTCCTAACCAATTAAAATATTTGATTATTAATCCGTCGCCAACTTCATAGATATAGAGAGTGGAGCCTCGGTTAGGTTCTTTATCGGCTCTGGACGAAATAAATGAAGTCGGCGCAGTCTGATTCTAAATTGCCTGTTCGCCGACATAGGGTGTAAGAAACCACCTACATCAATGGGATTGTCCTGCAAGGTAGTGAAGGGAATCAGCCTGATACTTGAGCTTCAGCCGTCGATAAGCTGATGTCGGATAGCGTAACGAACCAGGTCAGTTTTTGTTTGGATGTTCAATTTCATCATGAAACGGCATTTGTGCGTGCTGATGGTTTTTATGCTCAAGTGTAACTCGCCCGCGATCTCGGTTACTGTTTTGCATGAGGCAATCATAAGGAAAACCTGAAATTCGCGCGCCGACAATCCTACATGCAGGGCATAGCTTTCCAAGTCACTATCAAACACGAGCATATCGATCAGTGCGGCGTCAACGAACCGTCCTCCAGAGGCAACCCTACGGATGGCTTCAATGAGAATTTCCGGGTCACTGTCTTTGGTAAGATAGCCAGAGGCGCCAGCTTTAAGCGCTCGACTGGCTATCTGCCCCTCGATATGCATACTTAGTACCAGTATCGGCAAATCCGGGCGCTCTATGCGCATCCGTTTAATCAGACCCACACCGGCCAGTCCCGGCATATTCATATCGAGTAAAACGAGATCACAAGAAGTTTGCTCCAGCACATCCAGAAGCTCATCACCATCGCCAGACTCCCCCATAACCATGACATCTGGCGTGAGCGCAAGAATTTGTTTGAGGCCATGCCGAACGATGCAATGATCATCAGCAATAATGAGTCTAATCATGGGAATACAATAACAACACTCGACAATATTTAATTATGCCACAGGAACTCGCACACGAATGCATGTACCCCGACCCAGCTCGCTGTCAATTGTTAGTTCACATTCCAAAATTGCGACCCGCTCGCGGATGCCGATCAGCCCGAAAGATTTTTGGCTTGCAACCGAATGCAGATCAAACCTTTTTCCATTGTCACGCACCTCAACACAGAGCTGGTTCTCGGTTCGAGTCAAGATGATTTCGACCTGTGTCGCCGCGGCATGGAGTGCGATATTGGTTAGTGACTCTTGGGTTATACGGAATACCGCTGTCGCAGCAAACTCACTCAGTATGATTTTGCCGTCATTCATCACCAGCTCACAGGGAATATTTGCATATTTGGTAAAATCTTCTACCAGCCATTCACGTGCAGCGACGATACCAAGATCCAAAGCCCCCGGTCGCAAGCTTGATGTGATATGCCGTGCGATATTGATTGTGCGATCCACGAGATGGGTCATGGATTGCAGGCGCTCCATGAGCTGCGGATTAGATTCGCCAAAACTCAGACGCGCCAGCGAAACATCCATCCTCAGCGCGGTAAGAATCTGTCCCAATTCATCGTGAATCTCACGCGAGATACGCTTGCGTTCCTCTTCGCGCACATTTTCAAGATGCGCGGAAAGCTCGCGCAACATATTTTGCGATCCTATCAGTTTCTCTTCATTGGCTTTACTCTCGGTAATATTGATCGCGACACCATCCCACATGCAAACATTCTCATCGTGCCGGCGCGGTGTGGCATGCAAATTAATCCACTTCATCTGTCCCGCTGCGGTATTAATGGCCCCTTCCCAATTCCACAGCGATAGATTCGTCTGTGACCGCGCCATACTTTTATGAAAGGTGCGTGAATACTCTCCGTTTATGCGACTGATGAACTCGTTTGCATCTATTTTGATCGCCAACGCTTTTATGCCCAACAGCACTTCCACGCCATTGCTGACGTAAGTGAATTTTAATCGACCCTCACTGGCATCCCGGTGACACTGGAACACAATACCTGGAACGTTTGATGTCATGACATGAAAACGCTCCTCACTTTCGCGCAAGATCTCCGCAGAAATTTGCAGTATCTGTTCGCTCTCCTTGACTTGCTCTAGCAAATAAGTTGTGGTGATAAACCTTCTGTGTTGGCGACGCAACGCCTCAACCACGAAAATCACGGTCAACTCTTCTGCGCAAAAAACGAAATTCATCCAGATGACGTGGGCATTAAACGTCGATGAAAATGTATTGAAGGGAGGGATGAACATATAGCTAGCAAGAACGACGCAAGCTAGCATGGCAAATAAACCTGGGCCTGCTCCGCCAAGTATGGCGGCCAAAATCACCGCAGGAAAAAAAGTCAGGAAAGGCATCCCGGATTCTGCGGGAGCAATTGCCAGCCTGCCAAGCAAAGCCACCACCACGAGCCCCGACGCAATCAAGTATCCAGTCGTACTGCCACGTTGGGGGGGCGTTATCCAATCCAAAAATACATCAATCCCTTTGAGAGCCTTATTCATCCGCGGCAGAATACAACAAAGTTGTTTATGTAGTCGCAGGTTAGTTGGGATTAACTGCCTTAGGCCCTTCGCGATTGATCATATGGCAAGCTCTCGGCCAGTTGATTTCAAGTTGACCGAGTTCGGGTTGTTGACTATTTAGCCCGTTTAACATAGCGAGCCATTTGCTGGCTTCAAATTTTCGAGCCAGTTATTAATATAAAAAATTACAAGAATCAATAAATACAACCTTGATTAATCATTACATAAAGCTGTTTATCTAGCATAAGCAGGTGCTTGATGCGATAATGACCGTCTTTTACGTTAAAACAAAATCATTAATATCGCATGATGCAGGCTACAACAGATTACCCAAAAACTTGAAATCTATCCTGCCTGGGCTTTCCCAGCCCTAACTAAACCTTTAATATGATCAGGGGTGAGCCGCTCACTATTTGATGACCGGTTCAATAAAAATGAAAAAGGTAAGGGTTCCTAATTTCCTCCTCGGTACTGTTTGGACCGGTTGGCGCCTCTGGGCTGTATGGTCAACCTGTATCTGTTTATTTTTACTTATTATTGCGTTTCGGGTTGCAACTAACGCCGAGTTTGATTTTGCATCCTTGTCGGTGCTGCCTGTGCTTGTGATTACATGGATAGGTGGAAAAAGGCATGGTCTTTATGTGGCCATCCTTGCATCTGCAATGTGGCTCATAGGCGACATTCTTTCAGAACGAATATACAGCACACAGTGGATTCCGTGGATAAACGCTTTAACTCACTTCATGGTATACAGTCTGGTAGCACTCCTTGCCACACAGGTTCGCCTGCAATTTGAAAGGGAGCATGAGCGCGCAACCCGGGATTTTCTGAGCGGGCTTCATAACAGAAGGGCCTTTCTCGAGGCTGGCGCCGAAGAAGTCGAGCGCACAAAGCGCTATGCGCACCCATTGGCCGTTATCATTATGGACCTGGACAATTTTAAACAGCTTAACGACACCAAGGGCCATGATACTGGCGACGCGGCACTACAAGCAACCGCCGGAGCTTTACGCAGGATCTCGCGTTCTAATGATCGACTCGCGCGATTGGGTGGAGACGAATTTGCAGTTCTGCTTTTAGAAATTGAATACGAAGCAGCTGTCGAAGCGGGCCGGAAAATTTCCACTGCTGTGAACGCCGCACTTAAAGGCTTCCCTCCAGTCAAAGGAAGTATCGGTATAGCATGGTTCGGCGAAGCCGATCGTTCGTTTCCTGAAATGCTAAAAGCTGCCGATAAAATAATGTATGAGGTAAAAAAAAGCGGCAAGAATAATATACGCTCAAGACGCTTTCCTGAGATCGACAGGTCAGACGCTGAAAGGTAACACTTCTGTGCCTACGTAGCTGTTCCAAGTTCAGTATCAGCCCAAACGAAGCTGCCAGCTTCTTAGTTCGCAAGTAGCTCACAAATCACGACTTCCGATACTACTTTCAGATTTTTTTAAATTTCCGAACTGTGCAACTTACTAACATAGTATGTGGGCGAATCATGTGGGCGAAATGGTGCCCGACTCAATGGCTGACTTGTCTAAAAGAGTTATTAACCATCGAAATATGATCGCCCGAAAGCCAATGATCAAGGCAAAAAATAACTTTATGCCCGCACCCGGATTTATTTCTTTTGGTGAACCAACCAGATTCTTATACCGCTCTAAACTTCTGATCGCGGCAATGAAAGCATTCCATTTTTGATTGCCTGTAATCGGCCTTCATACTACTTAGCGATTTGATTAAACAGTCGAATCAACCATCCCTGAAATTCAAAACTGGGCAATGTACGCGTAAAAATCAATTCGATAGCTCAAGCAGCCTCCTGAATTTATATGAAAAAAGATAGCTTACTTCTGCTGCGGATGAAGACATGCGCACAATCACATCCTAAAGGGCAACTATAAAAATTTAATTTTCGTTACGATACTGCATCAATAGAAAATTAACTTTTTACATATCAAGCATGTGCCACTCTAGGATTTTTTAATCGTACTTAGTCTTGTCTAGAAACTTGAAATTTAATGGCTATGTCACAGTTAAATAGAGGTTTATACCTTGCCTATCCGGTTGTCTCCCAACACCACTAGGGGTAGTATAGACGCTACATGAAGTATGCGCGAATAAGCCTAAATGTCGATCATAACCATGGACGTTCTGCAACGAGACGACCTTCCGTTCC
>JBDSEJ010000311.1:0-2532 GCA_039920105.1 Candidatus Nitrotoga sp.
TTCTTACCCAGCCGGGTGTATTTGGCGTATTTACGATGTTTAAACTGCGGCCAGAATGGAACAAGGTACCGGCAACTGAGCGTATGGATAGCGCTGTTGAAGTAGCAAAACTGATCGAAAAGCATAAAGATAATGTACTGGTGGATCTTTATCTGACCCGCGGCCTGGAAACCAACTCCGACTTTTTCTTGCGCATAAATGCTTATGACCTCGCTAAGGCGCAGACATTCATGCGTGAATTCCGGTCGACAACAATAGGTAAAAATTCTGACATTTCCGATACTTTGGTAGGCGTAACGAAGCCCTTGAATTACATTACGAAAGACAAATCACCCGAGCTTAATGTCAGCCTCGGTGAAGCAACCTATATCGGCGACGCGCCTCGCTACGTTATCGTTATCCCGGTGAAGAAAAGCGCAGAGTGGTGGAATTTATCATTTGAGCAACGGCTAAAGGAAATGGAAGCCCATACCGTTCCAACACTCCCCTATCTGGTCAACGTCAAGCGCAAGCTCTATCACTCTACCGGGCTGGACGATATTGATTTCATAACCTACTTTGAAACAAACGATTTAATTGCCTTCAATAACTTATTGATCTCACTCGCCTCAGTACCGGAGAACAAATACCACGTACGCTGGGGCAATCCGACCACCCTGGGTACTATTCTCAGCCCGGAAAATGTTATCAAGGCTCTTGCTGAATAGTTTTCTCAAATTATATCTGTCGGATTTTCGAGCTCAACCGTACGCATTATTACGACAACCTGATGCGGGTACGGGAGAAGAACGACCTGCTGTAATGGTTCAAGTTTTTTGGTGGGCGTTATCGAAACCGCGAAAAATAGTATTGCCACTTTCGATAATATTTTAAAGCTGCAAAAACAGGTGGACATCCAGATACAGTCGCTGGGCAGCAGAACCGGCAATGCACAGAAGGTTATCAATCACCTGTATCAACACCCGATGATTGATGCCACCAAGGTCGGCGAGGTGGCTGAAGTATCACCGGCATCTGCATACAAACTGATTACCGATTTGGAATCGTTCGGCATATTGAAAGAAATTACAGGTGACAAACGGGGCAAGATGTATATATTCGCTGCCTATTTGAAGTTGTTCAAATAGTGGACGCTCCAATAACGGAGAAGCTCGTAATGGAAACATGCCCTATCGTAACTGGTCGATTCAATTTGATAAAAACCAATTTTCCACTTGTTTGAATCTGCCAATTTTCAATCGTGATACTCCCGAAAACTCGACACAAGTGCTTTGAAATTCTTTGGCTGGTACTTGTCGAAGCCTTCCATGTCTACATACACAAAGCCATACTTCACATTCGTTTGCGCCTGATTGATGTCCTTGCACCATTGGCGTAGTCGCACCATTTTCAGCGGCACATCCAAATCCACTTGCCCCTTGGTTTCGACAATAAAAATTTCCTTGCTCGATACCTTCACCATAAAATCCGGGTAGTAGTTTGAAATGTCGCCGTTTGCGTTCACATAGTCCAGCTTGAAACTCACCGCAATATAATTTTTCGCATAAGAAATCACGTCATCGCAATTTTCAAGGAAACCAGCGAACAGCAATTCAAAATGGCTGTCACCGATTATCTTATTGAAGATGCTCTTCTTCGGAACCAGATACCCTTGACTCTTCGCCACAAAGGGGCGGGTTTGCCGCAGCTTGATGGTGTCGCGGATTTCCGTGTCGCCTTTGTCCCGCACGGTAAGCGCATTGATGGCTTTCTTGAAAGTTTCAATCAACGTTTTGGTGGCAGCCAATTCAGATAGATTGCGCAGGGTGTTTGGGTCTTCCAGCTCAACCTGTTGGTCAAACAGCTGGTCTTGCACAAACGCTTTGACCTTGCCATAAAGCACATCGTAACCACTGACCAAGCGCAAATCCTTCATGATGGTCTGCGCGAAATAACCGAGCACGCTGCGATAATCGGCAATGCCAGCCGTATCCAGAATGGTGGTGTGAGTTATCAAGCCGGTGGTGATATCCTTGAAAACAATCTCCCGCTGCTGTTCTTCGCTGAATTTCTGATAAGGCACTTTCACAATGCCTGACGCACCTACATTCAGATCAACCAGATTTTTATATTCCCGATAAACACGCGGCGTCATTATTGGAATTTCTATATCCAGCGCCTCGATGTCCTTGTTCATGTTTTCTTTATCAACCTCCACCACCAGCGGAGTCTTGGCCTCTGTGCCTTCGCCCATCGGCTTGCGCTCCAGCACCACGCCTTCGGCCTGGATGGAATCAACGAAATCCATAAAAGCATTAGTACCCACCACGCTGACATATTCTTCAATGCCGCCGGGATACATTTTGCGCAAACCCCGCCCCAAAGTCTGTTCGGGCAGAATGTTGCTTTTGGCCGCGTAAGCGCGTAAGCCCACGATGGTCGTCACGTTGCGTACGTCCCAGCCTTCTTTCAGCATCATGACGGAGACAATGGCCTTGTAAGGGCTGTCCATGCCATCAATCTCATTGGCTTGTTTGCGCAACAAGACCAGCG
>JBDSEJ010000312.1:0-1872 GCA_039920105.1 Candidatus Nitrotoga sp.
CTGATAATGGCATAAGCCGAGGATTCGATCTATATAAACGCAACGTGAATTCCACCTTCACGGCTATCAGCCCTTACCTCTCATCAACCTTGGGTGGAGGGATGCGGTTTGGCGTTCCAATTAGTGACTTCGAGAATACGCATTATGGATTCTCGGCGGAAAAGACTGAGCTGACACTTACCGACGCTAGCTCGATACAAATGAAAGATTACGTCAAAATATTTGGTCCTTCCACAAGTAATTTGTTGGGCTCGGTAGGCTGGAGCCGGGATAACCGTGACAGTGCTATTTACACTACGGCGGGAACGGTGCAGCGAGCATTTGTGGAAGTAGCTTTGCCGATCTCCAATCAGCAATTTTACAAGCTGACTTACCAGCATCAGTGGTTCTTTCCAATTAGTCAAAATGTTACTCTAATGCTAAATGGCGAAGCGGGAGGTGCGGAAGGCTATGGCGGCAAGCCGGTGCCATTCTTCAAAAATTTCTATGCTGGTGGGCCAGGTTCGTTGCGTGGTTTCAAGCCATTTTCAATAGGGCCGCGGGACATTAACAATAATTCATTGGGGGGCACTAGACGTATAATTGGAAGCGCTGAGTTACTATTTCCGCTGCCTGGATCGAATAAGGATAGATCAGTGCGTTTGAGTGCTTTTGTAGATGCAGGCACGGTGTTTGGTCAGGGCGTTTCTGCAACTGATAGCTTACGGTACTCTACTGGTGTCGCAGTTACTTGGATATCACCGGTTGGTCCGCTTAAAGTGAGCGTGGGTATGCCGCTAAACACGCAACCTAGTGACAAGTTGCAAATGTTCCAGTTTACGTTGGGTTCACTATTTTAAATTAGGTTAGGAGAGAAAATGAAAATTTTGACTATGAAATTTATGCAGATATTACTATTAGTCGGCTGTACTCAAGCATTGGCGGCTGATTTTAGGGTCGGTATTGTGAATACTGAACGTATTTTGCGTGAATCTGCTCCTGCTGTGAAGGCCGAGAAAAAAATTGAGAAGGAGTTTTCTGGGCGCGACCAGGAAATGAAGAAAGTCGCCAAGCAGGTGAAAGATGTCCAGACATTTATGGAGAAGGAAGGCTTGACCCTGCCAGATGCTGAAAAACGCAACAAAGAACGTGAATTGGCCAATCTCAACATGAATCTGCAGCGCTTGCAACGTGGTTTTAGCGAAGATTTGAACCTGCGAAAGAATGAGGAAATGTCAGTGGTTTTGGAACGAGCTAACAAGGCCATTCAACAGCTTGCAGAAAAAGAAAAGTATGACTTGATTTTACAGGAGGCTGTGTATCGCAACCCAAATATTGATATTACTGAAAAAGTTTTGAAATATATGGCAAATGACAAATAAAACTCCAACTTCTATTCAAATAGTATGAAGCGGGCAGACTATAGTCTTAAAGAAATTGCAGCACGTTTCGGCGGTAGGTTGCTAGGTAATGCCGAAACAACAGTTAATCAAATAGCTACGCTGGAAAAAGCGCAAGTAGGTCATCTTACTTTTTTGGCGAGTGCAAAATATCGTCCGTTGCTAGCTACTACGCGTGCCAGTGCAATAATTGTAGGCACGTCAGATACCGATGCAACGCCCATTCCCCGCATTATATGTGACAACCCTTATGTTTATTTTGCCAAAGTTTCTGCATTTTTGAATCCTCCAGTTTTAATTGTACCTGGCATACACCCGAGTGCTGTTATAGAAAAGGGTGTTCATATTGATCAGACCGCCTATATCGGTCCTAATGTTGTGATTGGTTCAGATACCAAGATAGGAGCTGGATGTGTAGTAATGGCAGGATGCAGTATTGGTGAGGGAGTTACTATTGGCAATAATTCACGTTTATACCCACGAGTAGTTGTTT
>JBDSEJ010000313.1:0-2959 GCA_039920105.1 Candidatus Nitrotoga sp.
GGCTGGATCCGTTACCGCGTATGCCGATACAGCACCCAATGCAAAACTGGAAACAATCGCCAGATTAATTATGGTTTTTTTCATGATGATCTCCTTAAAATATTAAGTTATTACATACAGAAGTTGAGTAGAGGCGAAGCATTCTGTGCTTTTACTCACTTGAACCCAGCCTAATTATCCTTAAATAACTTAGCTGACCCTGATGCCAAATTAGCATTGAGATAATGTTGCGTCTGTGCGATATCACACATAACACAGATTTATTTCAATTATGTTCATGGCATAAAGCCAATTCGACTGGTTATTCAATGAACAGAATTCTCCTGCCATTCAGGGCAAACCTATACTTTCATTTATTACGTTGGGGGTAAATTAAAGCTTAATTGATATTCATCATTAAACTGAAATTCTTGGCCATGATCAGCGCTGGGGTATAATTGCGCCAATTTTTTCGCCATATTCCCTATGAACGTTTTTTACGAAGAAGAAGGCGCTTTCAAGGTCGCCTCAATACTCACTGACAACACAACCTCCCTGCAAGTAGAAAGCGCTCACGGCAAGCGCAGCAAAATCAAGACAGCCAACGTGCTGTTACGCTTTGACCAGTTGGGGCTGGTTGAGTATATGTCGCAGGCGGAAGAAATCGCAGCAGATATAGAGGTAGAGTTTCTGTGGGAATGCTGCCCGCCGGATGATTTCGGCTTTAATGAACTGGCAAGCGAATATTTTGGCCACACGCCCAACCCGATCGAGGCAGCGGGCTGTTTGATCCGCCTACATTCTTCGCCAATGTATTTTTACAAGAAAGGCAAGGGTCGATACAAAGCCGCTCCGCCGGACGCCCTCAAATCTGCGCTGGCCAGCGCCGAAAAAAAACGTCTGCAAGCTGCCTTGCAAGCGCGCTACACCAACGAGCTGATCGCTTTCGCCTTGCCGCCGGAATTTACCGACAAGTTGTCGCATCTGCTGTACAAACCGGATCGTAATACCCTTGAGGTAAAAGCGCTGGAGGCTGCTTGTACCGCTACACAACTGTCCGCCGCGCACTTGCTGCATCGCTGCGGAGCAGTTCCTTGCACAAAAAGTTATCATTTGCAGCGCTTTCTATTTGAAAATTTTCCGCATGGAACCAGTTTCGCCGAGGTCGACCTGACAGTTTGGTCCGAGCTGCCACTGGCAGTGGATACTGCATTCAGCATAGATGATTCGACCACTACAGAAATCGACGATGCCTTTTCGGTGAGAAAACTTGCCAACGGCAACTGGCGGATCGGCGTGCACATCGCCGCCCCAACTCTGGGCATAGAATTCGCTTCGCCGGGTGATGATATCGCGATGCAGCGCATGTCTACGGTGTATATGCCTGGAGACAAGATCACCATGTTGCCAGACAGCGTAGTGGAGGCATTTACCCTAAGTGCCGACAAGGTTTGCCCTTCGCTCTCCATGTACATCGAAGTAGATGCCGAAACTTTGGCGGTGCTCAGCACGGAAAGCCGCATTGAACGCATCCATATCGCCGCCAACCTTCGCCATGACACACTGGAACCGTTATTCAACGAGATTACACTGGCTGCCGGGAAGCAGGATTTTCAATTTGCGGCAGAGCTCACGTTATTGTGGAATTTAGCGCAAAAGCTGGAAGCAGCACGTGGCAAGTCCGCCGACAATAGTGTCCAGCAGGTGGATTACAATTTTCACGTGGAAAATGATCGCATCAGCATCAGTACCAGGCAGCGTGGTTCACCCATCGACAAAGTGGTGTCAGAGCTGATGATTTTCGTTAACTCTGAATGGGGTAAACTGCTCGTGACACATGATGTAGCGGGCATCTACCGCACGCAAAGCAATGGCAAAGTAAAAATGAGTACCGTGCCGGCACCGCACCAAGGATTGGGCGTAGCGCAGTATATGTGGTCAAGTTCGCCACTGCGCCGCTACATAGACTTTGTGAACCAGCGCCAGATTATCAGCCTGTTGCGCGAAGAACCCCCCGCCTACACCAAAAATGACACCAAAATGTTTGCCGTTATGCGCGACTTCGACGCTGCCTATCTGCTTTACAACGAATTCCAACGCAATATGGAACGATATTGGTGTTTACGTTGGTTGCTGCAGGAAAACATTCAACAGGTCGAAGCGCTGGTGCTACGCGAAAACTTGGTGAAATTCATTCATCTTCCGCTAATAAGCCGCACCCCATCGTTGCCGGAATTGCCGCCTAATACACGTGTGACTCTGGAAATAGGCGAAATTGACTTGCTTGACCTGAATTTCAATGCTCGCTTTATCTCCGCAGTAACGGAAGAGGATACCGCTTGCTAGTATTTCTCAAACAGCCAATCGCCTTTGCTTTGGCATTTTCGCTAGTGTTTCATGCTTTTATGCTGTTTGGCATCGGATTCGCCCTGCCTGACCCACGCAAAATTAATGATTTCATGCAACCGCTGCAAGTGGTACTGGTAAACAGCAAATCAAATTCACGCCCTGTTAAGGCAGACGCCTTGGCGCAACACAACCTCGACGGAGGGGGCAATACACCTGAAGATCGTCGCGCACAAAGCCCTCTTCCTACATTGAACGATGACAAACAATTTACACCTGAGCAATCCGTGCAACGCGTGCAGCAGCTCGAGCAAGGAGTCAAACTTTTGCTGGCGCAGGCGGCTAAAAGCTCACACAGCGTTCCGCAGCAAAAAACCCATGGACAAGAACTTCAACAACAAGCCAGTGACAGTATAAATAATCTCGACATGGTGCAACGCAGCCTGGAGATCGCACGCCTGGAAGCACAGATCAGCAAGGATTTTGACGCTTATCAAAAATTACCACGGCGGAAATTTATTGGTGCGCGCACCCAGGAACACCGTTTCGCACAATACATTGAAGACTGGCGCATCAAAGTAGAACGCATAGGAAACTTGAATTATCCCCATGCTGCACGCCAGAAAAATATATA
>JBDSEJ010000314.1:0-4244 GCA_039920105.1 Candidatus Nitrotoga sp.
TCGTGGTGTCATCCGCCGCTATCATACCGGCGCGGGCACCTGCTTCGATGGCCATGTTGCATACTGTCATTCGCCCTTCCATAGACAAGGCTTGAATCGCGCTACCGGCAAATTCAATCGCATAACCCGTTCCGCCCGCCGTACCAATTTTGCCGATCACCGCCAGCACCAAGTCCTTGGCAGTGACACCCTTACCTAACGCGCCTTCCACCGACACCTGCATGGCACGAGCCTTTTTCATCAACAAGCATTGTGTCGCCATCACATGCTCAACTTCCGATGTGCCAATGCCAAAGGCCAGCGCAGCAAACGCGCCATGCGTACTAGTGTGGGAATCACCACATACTACAGTCATGCCCGGCAAAGTCGCACCCTGCTCCGGTCCAATGACATGAACAATACCCTGACGCACATCCTCCATCCTGAACTCGGTAATACCAAGCTCATCGCAATTGCTGTCCAAAGTTTCCACTTGCAGTCGCGAAATCGGATCGACAATGCCCTGCGTGCGATCTGTAGTTGGCACATTGTGATCCGCCACAGCGAGCATGGAAGCTATGCGCCAGGGTTTGCGTTTAGCCAGTCGCAAACCCTCAAATGCCTGCGGACTAGTAACTTCATGCACTAAATGGCGGTTAATATAAATCAATGTGGTGCCATCAGGCTCTTCGTGCACCACATGGCTATCCCAAAGTTTGTCGTACAGAGTTTGTGTACCCATGTTCGCTTTCGTATTTAGAACGCGTGATTATGCCACAGCATGGGGACCGTCCGCCACGGACAGCGCCTTTCCAACATGATGAATCTGAAATTTATTAGCTGGATCGGTCATTATTCAATATACCTCTCATCAAAGCACCGCATGTCTTTTGGGTAAGTACTGCACATGCATTTAGCAAACTCAATGGTATTTCCTGAAGCGCTCAATGAACCCATCCGGCCAGCAATAGCCGATTAACTGATCCAAGCCTGCATTTCCGCAATGCATCGTGCTTGCCACCCAAGCAAGGTCACACTTCCGATTAATGATTCCCTCCTGTCTGTTGTTGCCTATAGCTTCGGCAGATTAAGCGAACTATGCTCAGAGGCTTAATAATTTAATGCCGTCTACCTTAAGAAATACTCTTAGTTATTTCGTTCAATGCAGTGATTAAATTTCTATACTTACCGCAACCAGACTAAAGCCAGTCGGTTGAAAGCCCGGATACCTGTTGTGAAAAATCACAAAAAGGATTGGGCTTTCTTTATCCAAGTTTCAGCCGACTCTGGCCTGCCAAAAAAATAACCTTGGTGAATGACCTGCCCACGTTGATTCAGAAATGCCGCCTGCTCGGCTGTCTCAACGCCTTCCGCGACTACCCTGAGATGCATATGTTGAGCCACGGACAGAATGGTTTCCACTAGTGATGCGTCATTCTGGTTGGTCGTCATGTCTTGCACAAAAGTTTTGTCGATCTTGATTTCGTGTATGGGCAACTGCTTAAGGTAAGAAAGTGAGGAATAGCCGGTACCAAAGTCATCCATAGAGAAGTGGATGCCCATTGAGCTCAACTCGTTCATTTTGGCGATCACATCATTGATATTGTCGATAACCACCCCCTCCGTCACTTCCAGTGTGAGGTGAGTCGGATCTGCCCCAGTAATGGCAAGGCAGTGTTTGATCTGATCAACGAAATTTGATTGGCGGAAGTGGCGGGGACTGATGTTGATCGCGACCCGTATCGGGCAGGAGGCAAAATCCTTACACGCCAGCAAGCTGCATACTTCGGTAAATACCCAAGTACCTATCTCAACAATGAGATTAGATTCTTCTGCAATCGGGATAAATGCACTCGGCGGTATTAACCCCCGCTGAGGATGTTGCCAGCGCACCAGCGCTTCCGCACCGACAATATTACCCGCTGCATCCACTTGTGTTTGCAGGAACACGCGTAACTCGCCGGAAGTGATGGCATGGTGCAGCTCGCGCTCGATATTGAAGCGTTGTTTTGCAATCTCATCCAAACTCCCTTCGAAGAACGCGGTCTGTCCGTTTCCTCTCGTTTTTGAGTGGTGAAGAGCGGTATTAGCGCGGCGCAGGATGTCCAATGGCGAGTCTTCATCATTTTCTGGAAAAATCGCGATACCGAGACAGGCGCTGAGAGTGATACATGCATCACCAAGACGGAAAGGTTCGTTCAAGCTGTTATGTATTTTCGTGGATACAAGACGTGCAAGATGTGCGGCATCGAGTTGCTTTTGTGCGAGTCCGTTCAGCAAGATACCAAACTCGTCTCCTGCGATGCGTGCCACGACATCATCTTCCCGTAGGTTGGAGACCAGCCGTTCGCCCACCGCCTTGAGTAGAACATCACCCAATGTCTGGCCACCCGCATCGTTTACGGTTTTGAATCGATCAATGTTGAACGATATTAATACGCTGTAATGACAAGTTCGACGGGACGAAGTCAATGCTTGCGCCATGCGCTCCAACAGCAGAGCACGATTAGGCAAGCCAGTGAGAGTATCGTAATAGGCCAGATGGTGCATTTCGACCTCGGCACGCTTCTTTTCCGTGATGTCTTCCTTAATCTCCACGTAATGCGTAATGCGACCGTTAGGCTCGCGGATGGGGCCAATAATGGCATGGGCGATAAATTCGCTGCCGTTCTTTCGCTTATTGTAGAACTCTCCCTGCCAGGTTCTACCCTCTGTCATGCTCGCCCATAGAGCATCGTAAGTGCTCTTTGGGGTTTTGTCTGAATGCAGCGCACTTTGATTCTGACCGATGACCTCTTCGCGACTGTTGCCGGTTATACGCAAATAAGATTCGTTTACATATTCTATATTAGCTTCGAGGTCGATGATGGCGATACTCGCCGGACTCTGCTCTACAGCCTGAGCGAGCTTATGCAGCGCCATTTCGGCGGCTTTGCGGGCCTTCAGTTCATTGGCCTCGACCAGAGCCCGTCGGATGGCGTTCGGCAGGCGAGCCAGATGATCCTTAAGGATAAAGTCCACCATACCCAAGCGCAGCAATTCCACCGCTGTTTCCTCGCCTACGCTACCAGACACCATAATTACCGGCAGATCAGGATGATGTGCTTGAATACGCAGCAAGGTTGAGCGGAAATCCATGCCTGGCACATTGAAATCTGCGAGCACCACATCCCATTCTGATTGCAGCGCATCATTCAACTCGACATCGTTGCTAATACGCCGCCACTCAGCCACAACACCGTTTTGGCGCAGATTTCGCTCAAGCAAAAGAAAGTCGGCGGGAATGTCCTCAATAATAAGGAGATTAAGTGGGCGGTCTATCACGGCTTCATCTTTCTGGCGGGGGTTCGTTGGTTGCCAGCCAGTAGACCCCCAAGCGCACAACGGTCTCGGCGAATTCAGCGAAATCCACCGGCTTCCTGACGAAACTGTTGGCACGGTTTTCGTAGCTTTTCAGACGGTCATACTCTTCATCGGAAGATGTCAGGATGACAACCGGCAATAGTTTGGTACGTATGTCTGAACGCAACCGTTCCAAGACTTCCAGGCCGGATAGTCGCGGCAGACCAATATCGAGCAACACTATTGTGGGGAGACAGATAACCTCGCATTCGCTAAATTCACCTTCTCGAAACAGGTAATCCAGTGCCTGCTGACCGTCCCGTACCACGTCTATCTGATTGGCAAGATTGGCGCGGCGTAATGCGCGCAGAGTAAGCATTTCATCCTGGGCATTGTCTTCCACCAGCAGAATTGTTTTGGCACTCATCATTAGTTAATCCTCCTTTTTATCCCGTTCCAATTCCACGGGCGTGTCAGATAAAGTAAAACAAAATGTCGCGCCTTTACCAGGCTCTCCTCGTGCCTCAATGGTTCCGGTATGGCGGTTCACGATACGTTGCACTGTGGCCAAACCAATTCCGATACCGGGAAACTCTTCTTGGCGGTGCAGACGCTGAAAGGGTTTGAATAAACGATTGGCATGAGCCATGTCAAAACCGGCACCATTGTCGGCGACGCAAAAGAAGCGTGCGTTATCCTGCACCTCAGCGTAAACACGGATGCTCGGTTCCGCCACGTTTGCTGTGTATTTCCAGGCATTACCCAACAAGTTGCGCATTATCACTTCTACCATACGCGCATCACATCGGGCCTGCAGACCATCTTCTACCTCCACCATCACTTGCCGTCCGTGGTCGCTTTGCGCCAGTTCGGCGAGCAAGGATTTTGACAGAGCAGTGATATCCACTGAGTCATATTGCAAT
>JBDSEJ010000315.1:0-1789 GCA_039920105.1 Candidatus Nitrotoga sp.
TTACCCAGGGCGCGTGTCGTGTAGTTGACGATGCATTCGCTGTGGTGAGCGATCCGGAAGTGGATATCGTTATCGAGCTAATAGGCGGCTGCGGTGTGGCGAAGGAATTGGTGCTTAAGGCCATTGCCAATGGCAAGCATGTGGTCACTGCAAACAAGGCCTTACTGGCCATGCATGGCAACGAAATATTTGCTGAGGCACAAAAGCAGGGCGTGATGGTTGCATTCGAAGCGGCAGTGGCGGGCGGTGTGCCCATTGTCAAAGCGGTACGAGAGGGCCTGAGCGCCAATCGCATTGAGTGGATTGCCGGAATTATTAACGGAACTACCAACTTTATCCTATCCGAGATGCGCGATAAGGGGCTGAGTTTCGATACCGTGCTGAAAGAGGCGCAGCGTTTGGGTTACGCCGAGGCCGATCCGACCTTCGACATCGAAGGGGTGGATGCAGCACACAAGATCACCCTGCTATCTGCGATTGCATTCGGCATTCCGGTGCAATTCGACAAGGCTTATGTTGAGGGCATTTCCCAGCTTAATGCCAAGGATATAAAGTATGCCGAACAGCTCGGTTATCGCATCAAACTGCTAGGAATTACCAAACGCACATCGGCAGGTGTTGAGTTACGCGTTCACCCTACCTTGATCCCCGCTAAACGATTGATCGCCAATGTGGAAGGTGCGATGAACGCGGTAGTCGTGCAGGGTGACGCTGTCGGTGCGACGTTGTATTACGGCAAAGGTGCGGGAGCGGAACCCACAGCCAGTGCGGTGATTGCAGATCTGGTTGATGTGACACGTATGCACACTGCCGACCCGGAACATCGTGTGCCGCATTTGGCATTCCAGCCGGATCAATTGGTCGAGCTGCCCATTCTGCCAATAGCTGAGGTGCAGACTTGTTTCTACCTGCGCCTGCGGGTGCATGATGAACCCGGTGTGCTGGCCGATATCACACGCGTGCTGGCTGATGAGCAGATTTCGATTGATGCCTTGATACAGAAAGAACCGGGTGAGGGTGAAGACGAGGCGGATTTGATTCTGCTTACCCATTTGACAATCGAAAAACGCGTTAATGCAGCTATTGTCAGACTTGAAAAACTGTCAGTGGTAGTGGGTAAGGTGACGCGCATCCGTATGGAAGAGTTGGGCAAATAAGACATTCGATTTCTACTCAGAGAAACTTGAAAAATTTACTCTTTACCCTTCTCTCCTGTAAAAGAAATAGGGATTAAATGCGAAGCGAGCAAAAATGAAATACATCTCCACACGTGGCAACTCACCCGCGAAAAATTTCACCGAAATCCTGCTTGGTGGACTCGCGCCAGATGGCGGCCTGTATTTGCCGGAAGAATATCCTCAAGTAACACGAGCCGAGCTGGATAGCTGGCGTAATCTGTCTTATGCTGATCTTGCTTTTGCCGTGCTTTCCAAATTTGCAACGGATATTCCTGCAATCGATCTTAAAATGATCATTAGCAAGACCTATACATCTGCCATCTATCACAATGCCCGCGCTGATTCTGACATTCAGCAAATTACTCCGCTGCGTACATTAGAGTCGGGAATGCATATTTTGGAATTATCCAACGGCCCGACTTTGGCATTCAAGGACATGGCAATGCAACTGCTGGGTAATCTATTCGAGTACGTGCTGGATAAAAAACACGACGAACTTAATATCCTCGGTGCCACTTCAGGTGACACCTGCTCGGCGGCGGAGTATGCCATGCGCGGCAAGCGCGGTATTCGCGTGTTCATGTTATCGCCGCACGGCAAAATGTCCGCTT
>JBDSEJ010000316.1:0-2285 GCA_039920105.1 Candidatus Nitrotoga sp.
AGGCCCGGTGTATTCCATGTGCAGCCATTGCGCAACCAAACTTAGGAAACCTCTAAAATTTTTTAAATGGAAGTATCATTGAGCGATACAACCTCTCTCATTTGGAGCAACGATAACGGCAAGTTTCACTTTGAACCTTTAGTCTTTTAATCCCGGATTATCCATTTAGAGATTCTGCGGGGCAGTATTGCCATCATTTCAGACCTAACCCGCATTATTAACCCAGAGCCCCAGAAACCAAGCTCTTCGTCGTCGACTCACCGCCAAGTTTAGGTAGTCGCTTGCCCGAATCTTTGTACCAGAACGCTCCTACTGCAAATACCTTGTGATGCAAGGTGGCAAGGGTATGGCTGTTCCGGGCTTCGTAACATGGCTCGTCGAAACAAACTTATCAGGTTGTATTCCAGCATCGGAGAAGCCTAATGCCGCTTCAGTCGCATAAAAATCATAAACATTGAGGCTGTCCAAACCAAAATCTGCTTTAAGGAAAAGCTAAACAAATGACCGCATCAGCGGCCATTGTTTGAGATTTGAGGGTTGGGTACTTGGATAGCCGATATTTGAGTCCACCAGCCAAGAATTCTGATTGAATTCATCCATTTTTCTTCATTTCCCGTTTTCAGGATGCACCTTGGTTGTGACCATGAAGTTACCATTGGCAAGCCAGCAGCAGATTGGTCAAGCCGAACAGCGATAATAACTGGGCAGTGTTTTTTGCAAACCCCTTGTAGCGCAGCTTGCGGTGACGAAACAGATACTTCACCACATGGAGGAGATGCTCAACCTTGCGCGAATGCTGGCCTTGTTGTGTTCGATCTTCTCCAGCAACTCACTCCGTGCTGTTTTTGGCAAAGCCTTGCGTTTATCGGGGCGCATCGCAACATGCCAGGCCACTGGCAACGCAAGGCTCTCTTCCCGCTCTTACACTCCCTTGTGATCCAAATCGCCAAAGGCATCAGTTTCGTCACCGTAAAGCAGCGCTTGTGCCTGAGTGATATCATGGATATGGGCGGCTATGCCAATGACGGTATGAACAAGCCCTGATTGTGCATCAACCCCAATGTGCGCCCTCATGCCAAAATACAACTAGTTGCCTTTCTTGGATTGATGCATTTCGAGACCCCATTTTCCGTCTCTGTTATTGGCAGGGGTCGGTGCGACAATCAGGGTAGCATCGATGAGGGTACCTTCTCGCAGAAACAGTCCCTTCTCGGGCAGACGTGAGTGATGGCAATGAAGATAGCCTCGGTCAGTTGATGCGTTTCCAGCAGGCGACGGAATTTGAGGAGGGTGGCAACATCCGGTGCGACTTCGCGATTGAGGTCAATGCCCACAAAGCGACGGATGGCCTAGCTGTCGTATAGGGCGTCTTCTGTGCCTTCATCCGATAACCCGAAGCATTGTTGCGCAATATACATGACAGCATACGCTACAACTCAATCTGCGGACGGCCACGGCTTCCACTGCTCGGGTAGCGAAAGGCACCATATCCTTCAAAACCGTCCACGGCGTTACCGCTTCTATCTCTGTCAGAAATCGGTCACGCCGTGTTTGCTTCTTCTTGGATTCCTACTCCAGTTCGGAAATACTTGTTTGCATCACCTGACCCAATACTGTTCGCTTAAGAAAAATAAGTTCAATAAAATCAATGCTGCTGAGCAGCCAAAACACTCCGTCAAGCGCGCTATTCGAACAGTATTGTCACCTGACCCTTCTGCGCTCAACTCAGGGTGTACCCCACATTCAAAAATCAAGTGCACCACCGTATCCTATGCAACATTATCTAACTGGATAACAAAGGTGAAGCATGACAACACACTATTCCCATCTGAATAAATCAGAAAGGAGCCTGATCAAAGACTGGAAAAAACAATGTATTTCACTAAGAGAAATTGGTCGTCGCCTTAATCGTTCACATACTACAATTAGCCGAGAACTTAGGCGTAACCTTTGGTGTGGTCGGCACTATTACATTAGAAGCGCGCAAGAGTTTTATGAGTACCGATTAAAACGACGCGCTCAGAAATACCGTTTAAAGACGCAATCAATACGGCGCTTCGTACATCAAAAGTTAGCTATAGGATGGACGCCTGAATTAATTTCCGGGCGACTAAAAATGTCTGATTCTAAGGAGTACATATGCCATGAATCAATTTATCAATATATTTAGGGCACCTCTAAAAATTTAACATTTCTGATGAATGGAGCGCGTCACATTTCGTGACGATAAATTTTCACGCAACAAGACGATTGTTTCTCGGATTGTCTTAATTTTCAACGTTGTT
>JBDSEJ010000317.1:0-20070 GCA_039920105.1 Candidatus Nitrotoga sp.
GCGCTTTGCGAAAGTGGAGCGCGCCGAGGCGAAATCGAATAACTCTTCACCATTGACGCGCATATTGCCGGAATACTCGTCGAGACTTGCTTTGCCGCGCACCACTATCAATTCATCTTCACGTATCCACAGGCGATTGGCCTCGAATACTTCGTTGAATACCATCATTTCTAACTGTGCGCTGCCATCGTCTAGAGTGACAATCGCCATGCGCCCGCGTCGCGTCTGCTGTATCCGCACGGCAGACACTATGCCAGCCAATATCACCGGCATTCCACCGCGCCTGTTGTTGCCATTTTGCGGCAGTGCTTGCGGCGTGATATCTGACAGGCGTGTTTTGACAAAGTTTTCCAGTTCCTTGGCGTATTCATGATAGGGATGGCCGCTGAGATAAAAACCCAGGCTGGATTTTTCATGTTGCAATTGCTCGCGCAACGTCCAGTGCGGGACGTTCTTCATTTGCACCGGCATATCCACACTTGCATCGTCATCGAACAGGCTATTTTGATTGACTGATCGTGCTTGTTGTTCTGCACTGCTCAGCGCGACCTCTAGCGATGCCAGCAATTGGTGGCGATGATCCGAAATCGTATCGAATGCGCCGCTGCGAATCAGCGCTTCAGTTGCGCGACGATTCACTACACGTTTATCTACGCGACGACAAAAATCAAACAGGTCGCGGAATGGTCCATCGCGTTTACGGGCATCTTCAATACTATCTATCGCAGCTTTGCCTGTACCCTTTATGGCTTCCAATCCATATGCAATCGTTTTTTCGTCCACAGGCATAAAGCGATTTACAGACGAGTTAATATCCGGCGGCAAAACGCATATCCCCTGTGCCACGGTATCTAGATAGAAAATATGCACCTTGTCGGTGTTATCCATATCCGAGGATAGCGTGGCAGCCATAAATGCCGCCGGGTAATGTGCCTTGAGATAAGCGGTCTGATAGGACACCAACGCATAGGCAGCAGAATGCGATTTGTTAAAACCGTACCCTGCGAATTTTTCCATCAGATCGAACAGTTGCTCTGCGAGTCCCTTGTTGATAGCTCGCGCCACAGCGCCGTCCACGAAGATGCTGCGTTGCAGTGCCATCTCCTCAGCATTTTTTTTCCCCATTGCGCGGCGCAACAAATCAGCCGCTCCCAGCGAATAACCGCCAATAATCTGCGCGATCTGCATTACTTGTTCCTGGTACACGATCACACAGTAAGTTGGCTTGAGCGAAACCTCAAGTTCGGGATGAAAATAATCAGCTTTGGAACGGCCATGCTTGCGGTTGATAAAGTCTTCTACCATGCCCGATTCGAGGGGACCTGGGCGATATAACGCAACCAGCGCCACGATGTCTTCAAATGTGTCCGGTTGCAGTTTGATAATCAGCTTTTTCATCCCGGGAGATTCAAGCTGAAATATTGCCGTGGTGTTGGCAGTCTTGAGTAGTGCGTAAGTTGGTTTATCCTCCAGCGGAAGATTTTCAATAGTGAAGCCTGCGCCGGTTGGCATCTTGTTTACATATTTCACCGCCCAATCAATGATTGTGAGGGTGCGTAACCCCAAAAAGTCGAATTTCACCAAGCCGATTTTTTCCACATCGTCTTTATCAAACTGACTGATGCCTTTGTCGCTACCCTCGGCGTAATATAACGGGCAAAAGTCGGTCAGCTTGCCCGGTGCAATCAGCACTCCGCCCGCATGCATGCCGACATTGCGCGTTAAATCTTCCAGCCGAGTGCACAGTTCAAGCAGCTCTTCCACGCCTTCTTCGGTGCTGATGATAGCGTTGAACTCCGGCTCCAGCTCACGCGCTTTTTTCAGCGACACCGGTTTGACGCCCTCCAGCGGAACGAGCTTGGACAGGCGATCACATAGTCCGTAAGGAAAATCCAGCACGCGCCCGACATCGCGGATTACCGCTTTGGACGCCATGGTGCCGAAGGTGGCAATCTGCGATACGCTCGCAGCGCCATATTTTTGCTTCACATAATCGATAACGCGCTCACGCCCATCCTGGCAAAAATCAATATCGAAGTCGGGCATGGATATGCGTTCTGGATTCAGGAAGCGTTCAAACAACAGAGCGTAGCGTAACGGGTCGAGATCGGTGATGCCGAGACTGTAAGCCACCAGTGAACCTGCGCCAGAGCCGCGACCGGGGCCGACTGGTACGTCATTCAGCTTGGCCCAGCGGATGAAATCGGCCACGATAAGAAAGTAACCGGAAAATCCCATTTTTATAATGGTCTCAATCTCGAACACCAAGCGTGAGGTATATTCCTCTATCTTCGCGGTGCGCACAGTTTCATCCGGATACAATTGCAGCATACGCTGATGCAAACCGCGTTCGGATTCCGTACGCAGGAAATCATCCAGACTTTCGCCGTTGGGAGTGGGGAAATCCGGCAAATATGGTTTGCCCAGCTGTAAGGTCAGATTACAACGCTTGGCGATCTCCACGCTGTTTTGCAACGCTTCTGGAATATCAGCGAACAGCGTCATTATCTCGGCCTGGGTTTTGAAATACTGCTGCGTGGTAAATTGGCGCACGCGCCGCTTGTCGTTTAGTACATATCCTTCGGCGATGCACACGCGTGCCTCGTGCGCTTTGTAAGCTTCCGGGCTTAAAAATTGAATCGGATGTGTAGCTACTACTGGTAACGCCAGCTCCACGGCCAGTTCGACTGTTTCACGCACATGCAGCTCTTCACGCGTTATGCCGGTACGCTGCACTTCCAGGTAATAGCGATCAGGGAAAAGTTCCGCCCATTCAATCGCCAGTTGACGTGCCGTTGCCTGATTGCCATTCATCAGTGCCGTGCCAACTTCGCCGAGATGGGCACCGGACAATGCGAGCAATCCTTCTGTACTTTCGCGCAACCATTGTTTATGTATCTCGAAGCGACCACTGTTTTGCCTTTCCAGATAAGCTCGCGTCACCAAATCACATAAGCGAAGGTAACCAACATTAGATTGGCATAACAATAGCAGACGGGTAGGCTTGTTGCGTTCTGCGAGATTACTGATAAACACGTCACAGCCGATGATGGGCTTGATGCCGGCCGCGCGCGCAGCCTGATAGAATTTAATCAGGCCGAAAAAATTATTGAGGTCGGTCAGCGCCAGCGCGGGCATGGCATCCTGCTTGGCGGCGGCAATCGCCTCGGGAATGCGCACAATGCCATCGACAATGGAGTATTCGCTATGCAAGCGCAGATGGACGAAAGAGGGTTGGGGCATGGTGGCGAAATGACAGTTACGGTTAAAATTTTACCATCGTCACCAGAGTGAGAATTTAAATAATTCCTACCCTTTGAATTAGCTCATGAAATGTGCCGTAAAAATGGTTGCGGGGAATAAAGTTGAGGCTTGCAGGCTGCGTAAAAGTCAATAAACACTTTTATGAAAATCAATTCCAGAATTTTTGGCGCTTCCTAGAAATTGGTCTTTTATGAATTATTGAAGCGAGAATCGCTTTGAAAAATATGAACAGGTAGTAGGCACGCTCGCCTTAAAAAAATGCTTGCGTATGACTATTATGAGGCAGTGCGTATGCTCCCAGTGACGTCTTTGCCTACTCCGCGATAACCTGTAAAACGCCCAGTTGAATCGAACATCGGTTCTCCACTGATCATAAAATATTGCTGCGAACCATCTGGATTATGTCGTCTGTAGACGAAGTCCAAAAACGGTCGTCTAGCTGCTATATATTCTACTAGGATTGCCCTCTCATCTTTATTCCAATGTGCTGCTTGAGGTTCACTGGGTTCGCTAAGTAAGTCGTCAACCTCAATTCCGAGCATCTCAAGAACCGGACCGTAAACCTTGTTGAAATGTCCGGTGTCATCTTGTTCCCAATACCAGTCAGAAGACAGCTCGGTCAGACGGCGAAAACGAGCCTCGCTTTCCCGTAGTTCCGCAGTTCGTGCTTGCACAGTCTGCTCCAACACCTTGTTGTAATTTTCAATTTGCTTATATAAAAGTCGTACTTCCAGCATGTTATGGATACGTGTTTGAACTTCGATCAGATCAAAAGGTTTACTGATAAAGTCTTTCGCACCGGCTTGCAGCGCGCGCAGTTTGTGGTCCGGTTGGGCGGTTATTACAAGTACCGGAAGGTAGCTATCGGTTTCGACTTTCTTCAAGCCTTCCAGCACCTGAAAACCATCCATGCCAGGCATCTGCAAGTCGAGCAAAATTAGGTCATACCGATTTTTTCTATATAACTCGCAAACTTCATTAGGATTCTGCGTTGAAGTTATGCGTGTATAGCCAGCGCTACATAAAATTTCCTGTAGTAGCTGTATATTAACCTCTTGATCGTCAACTATCAGTAAGTTAGCGCTAAATATATTAGACTTGCTAAGCATAATTTAAGAACACCTTTAAAAACTGAATAACAGAAGCATATTTTCCAATTTTGTTATGAAATGCACGCGTTAATTGCATGCATGGTAAAAATTTATTCAGTCGTAAGTTGTAAAGGTTAATATTATAATATTTCAAGTCATATTCAAGCTGTGATGCGTTAATAAAGTTTAAGCAAACATATTCACATTTTAACATGGCACAACAAGAATTATTAAAATCTTCCACTGCACACTCCAATCAATCACTAATGAATGAGAATACCTATATTCGATAATTTTCTGAATGCTTAATATAGCAGTTGGGACTTATCGTTTTTTATTGCATACCTAGATAGTCACTAACTATAAAGAAGTTGAATTTACCTTTATGTACACTTTTTTTCTGTGCGTTTACGCACAAAGAGATTTATTGCTTCAAAAATATGCCTCATATTTCCCACATTTCCACTTT
Source organism: Candidatus Nitrotoga sp. (assembly GCA_039920105.1). Classification (GTDB taxonomy): domain Bacteria; phylum Pseudomonadota; class Gammaproteobacteria; order Burkholderiales; family Gallionellaceae; genus Nitrotoga. The sequence goes on from JBDSEJ010000317.1 coordinate 4,825, forward strand.
CAGTTGCTACCACAATGCAATTCCTTAATGTTTTTTAATTGGTTGGTGATGTTACATAATCGAAAAACTTTGTTATTCGGCGGAGGTGGATTTATGTAGCGGTAGATTTATGCCAAACCGTCGAACCGTATGTCGTTTACCCCAAGAATTTTTAATTAATAGAATTCTGTTGGATTATACTTTTGTAATTGAGTTTCATTTTTTTCTGCACGCTTGAGTATGTGAGTTATTGACGTTTGAGTACGTAGATAGTAAGCCTTCAGATTTTTTCTTAATTACCTGATAACACTCACATGCAAGAGTTTCCAATCCGGATCGATCAAGTACCGTAATGTGCCCACGGCGATAATTAATAAAACCAGCATTTTTTAAATTTCCGGCTGCTTCCGTGATTCCTTCGCGGCGCACTCCGAGCATGCTGGCAATCAATTCCTGAGTCATGATCAATTCATTTGAGGTCAAACGATCGATGGTTAATAACAGCCAGCGGCATAGCTGCTGTTCGATTGAATGATGTCTATTGCATGCTGCCATCAGGGACATTTGAGTGATCAGCATTTGAAAATAAAGAAGTGAAATTCGCTGCAGCGATTCAGCGCGATTGAATTCTTGCAGCGCTAATCCGGCGTTTAAACGGTAACCACAACCTCCTGTTTGTACAATTGCACGGTTGGACGTGGTTGAATCACCCATCAATAGTGAAACACTAAGAACGCCTTCATTGCCGACTCCCGCGATTTCTGTCGAAGCGCCATCCTCCATAATGTATTGCAGAGATACGATTGCAGTCATGGGAAACCAAACATGTTGCAACCGATCACTGAATTCATAAAGAACGCTGCCGAGTGGCATCTGTATCAGTTCCAGATGAGGTTTCAGACGTTCAAATTCATCCACTGGCATAGCTGCGAGAATACGGTTGTGGTTTGATGCCTGTGTAGAGGTAATTATCATCAAATAGCTTATTAGAATATTTGGATCTTTTAGGCGAACTTCACTAATGAAGTTATTAGTGTAAATATAAGCGAAATCATTGGTTTATATTGTGTACGATACCGCACAGACGTTACATGCTTTGGATAGTATTGTATACAATGTTAGCAAGGTTTGACTTCAATCGTGTAGTAGTACCACTTTAATAGCTTTCCAAATTGGAGTTGAAATACCTTCGCAAACCTGCGTGAGCTAGTCGGAGCATCCTTAACCCTAGTTAACAACCAATTATGTAACATTTTTAATAATGTCAAGTAATTACATTAAAAATTAAAAATTTTCTTTTCCATTGTACTTAAGTCAACTTCAGGTAGCACACCGACTACGAAATTTGTAGAAATTGGATAACGTTTGAATGATAGTGTAATTACATATTTGGTTAAAGTGAAGGTTTTTCATGAGCCTAAGGGTTGCCGAAATATACGTCTAAATATATCAAGGAGTAGTTTAATTAAGGGGGCTTTGTGAATTACCAATCCGACACTTAAAGACAGAATATTAAGATTCTATGTATGTAATTGTAACGTTTTAATAAACAAATGATATGAAAATCATTCTTGAATGGAAGGTTTTGTACGTAATCTATCGAAGAAGGTTTTAAACGTAATCTTATCGAATATGCAACCAAAATGTTATGCCTCAAATTAAATCTAATAATACGTCCGGTTTAATTTTTTTATCAGGATTTATGCTTTGTGTGAACAATAAATCTTCGTTTTACTGAATTTGATATATGTATTTTTCACCTATCCCTATGCTCTGAAAAAAATGAAATTACTACAGTTAGCTTAAGTAGAAAGGTTCAAACCTGTAAGCCAAGTAGTAAATGTCGTGAGTGTAATCAACTTTCAATCACGACACTTTTAAATGTCTAAATCATAACTGATGTCTTCCATAAAAATTCTTTTCGTAAGCAACGTATTTCAAGCTGGAGGATACTTAACTTGAAGGCTAAAGAAACAAGATTTTCTGATTTTTCTCTATCCATGACTAATTGGTTTCGCAAAATCGGTTGGACAAGAACCCAGCTTCGCGAAGAGCTTCCGCTACGATCGGAGTTGCTCAGCGCAGATCAGATGGAATTATTTGGCAAAACGCTTGCCGGGTCACATGCAGTTTCGTCAAAACGCAGCCCGGATCAACTTCTGGCACGACTGGCCGCGAACGAAAGTACACTGATCAGTGTTTGTAATATTCTGACAGCAACAGTTAAGGCGAACCATCGGCTGACACCAGCCGGAGAATGGCTGTTCGACAATTTTCATCTGCTCGAAGAGCAGATCCGCACAGCAAAGCATCACCTTCCCAAAAATTATAGTCGCGAGTTGCCATGCTTGGTGCGTGGGACCTCGGCCGGACTTCCCCGTGTATACGACATCGCTCTGCAGACAATTTCCCATGGAGATGGTCGGGTTGACACTGAAACGCTTAGTCGATTTGTGGCAGCCTATCAGACCGTTACCACTCTCCAGTTGGGCGAACTATGGGCGATCCCTATTATGTTGCGTCTGGCATTGATCGAGAATCTGCGCCGTGTTGCTGTGCACATCGAGATTGACAGGCTAGAAAGAAACCTAGCCGTCAAATGGGCCGACGAAATGATCAAGGTTGCGGAGGTTGATCCTAAGGGGTTAATTTTGATTATTTCGGATATGGCGCGATCCAATCCGCCAATGACGGCTCCATTTGTTTCGGAATTTGTGCGTAGGCTACAGGGGCAGAATCGCGTGTTGGCACTTCCGTTGCAATGGATTGAGCAATGCCTTGCCGAATCACATCGCACGATCGAAGAGTTGGTGCAGTCCGACAATCAGCAACAGGCGGTTGATCAGATTTCAGTTTCTAACAGTATCGGCAGCCTGCGTATTATTGGAGCTGTAGATTGGCGAGATTTCACAGAGGCTGCTAGCGCAATCGAATCGATTTTGCGTAAAGATCCAAGCGGTGTGTATGACCGTATGGATTTTATCACTCGTGATCGATACCGCCACGTCGTAGAACAATTGGCCAAAGCTAGTGCTTTGTCAGAAGTGGAGGTGGCTCAAACTACGCTTCAGCTGGCGCAAGAAAATGCGGCAAAGGGGAGGGATCACGAGACAGCGGCCCATGTAGGGTTTCATTTGATCGGCAAAGGATTACCCGATCTTGAGCGAACGGTGCAGGCTCGTTTATCTAGTCTGGAAAGGTTATATCGGATAAGCCATCGATTTTCGCTATTTTTTTATTTAAGCGTAATTGCGCTAATTACGTTCTTCCTGACCAGCGCTTTAGTGATTAAAGCTTATGAGGGAGGAGCTCGCGATTGGTTGATGGGCGTAATGTATATTCTTGTTTTAATAGCAACAAGTCAATTGGCCGTTGCACTGGTGAATTGGGTCGCCCAATTGCTCGTTAAACCGCATCCTTTGCCCCGAATGGACTTTTCTACGGGTATTCCCGCGACGACTCGAGCGCTGGTGGTGGTTCCAACTATGCTGACGAATCAAGCCGACATATTGAATTTGGTCGAAGCGCTTGAAGTGCGATTTCTCGCCAATCGTGATCGTAATCTGGATTTTGGTCTGTTGACTGATTTTCTGGATGCGAACCAGGAAATGCTCCCGGAGGACGAAGCCCTTTTGCAAATCGCCAGAAATAGCATAGAAAAACTGAACCAAAAATATGGAGATATCTCAAGTCAAGAAGCAGTTGAAACCAAAAATGTAACGGATGATGGTTTTCAAAGCGGAGGTCAATTTTTTCTGTTTCATCGCCCGCGTCGCTGGAATCCGCAGGAAGGCGCGTGGATGGGGTTTGAGCGCAAGCGTGGGAAACTTGCGGACTTGAATGCGCTGTTACGCGGCCGAGCAGGTAACGCATTTTCGCTCATCGAAGGTAATACAACGTTATTGTCGGAAATCAAGTACGTCATTACTCTCGATACCGACACGCAATTGCCGCGCGACTCAGCCCGACAATTTGTAGGTGCGATGGCGCATCCGTTGAATATCCCTCGGTTCGGCGGAACCGGACAAGGCACAAACAATAACACGCTTGTGACCGAAGGTTATGGCATCCTGCAGCCGCGTATTGATGTAAGTTTGCCCGGCACAAATCGCTCACGATACGCGCAATTATTTAGCGGCGAGATCGGTATCGATCCTTATACCCGAACAGTATCTGATGTTTATCAAGACTTGTTTGGTGAGGGTTCTTTCATCGGTAAAGGCATTTACGATGTCGATGCTTTCGAGCTGGCACTTGCAGGACGTTTCCCGATTAACCGCATCCTTAGTCATGATCTTTTGGAAGGATCTTATGCCCGGGCAGGATTACTGGCAGACGTGCAATTATATGAGGAATTTCCTGCCCGCTACAGCGCAGACGTAAGCCGGCGTCATCGCTGGATTCGTGGAGACTGGCAACTTGCGAGTTGGTTATTTTCGCGCATACCTAGCTCTAGCGGAAGTTATCAACGCAATCCGTTATCACCGCTGTCGCAGTGGAAGTTGTTCGATAATCTACGGCGAAGCTTGGTTCCCGCGGCACTTGCGCTATTGTTATTGTTGGGATGGTTAGTCCTGCCACATGCATGGTTCTGGACATTGGCGGTAATCAGCATTTTATTTACACCTGTAATAATTTCCGCACTTTTTAACCTGTTGCTAAAACCGCGTGAAGTGCTACTACGGCAGCACTTGATTGCCGCAATGCGCGCGGCAGGTCGTCAATTCGGTCAAGTTTCCTTTACGCTGGCATGCCTGCCCTATGAGGCCTATTTCAGTCTAGACGCGATCGCACGTACGGGCGTGCGGTTGTTGATCACTCATCGGAAAATGCTTCAATGGAAGCCGTCGCACGAGATTGAACGCGAACCCAATCAGGGAATTTCACCCACTTCCTATACTAGCCTAGGTGCAACCTACCGGCTGATGTGGATCGCACCCGCTATCGCCGTCATGACTTTTATTTCTTTGACGATCAAAATGCCAACTGCGCTGATCGTTGCGCTTCCAGTGTTGTTGCTATGGGCCGTTTCCCCAGCCATTACTTGGTGGATAAGTCGACCGATTGAACTTCGAAACGCAGAATTAAAAGTCGATCAAATTCTTTTTCTGCGTCAAATTGCGCGTCGTACCTGGAGATTTTTCGAGACTTTTGTCGGGAAGGAGGACAATTGGCTTCCACCCGACAATTTTCAGGAACATCCTGTTGCGACAATTGCACATCGAACATCACCGACTAACATCGGTTTGGCGCTGCTTGCTAATATAACTGCATACGACTTTGGTTACATCGGCGCTGGTCAGCTTATAGAACGTACAGCGAATACATTGGAGACCATGGATGTCTTGGAGCGGCATCGAGGACATTTTTATAACTGGTATGACACGCTGTCGCTAAAACCATTGTCACGTTATGTTTCTACAGTGGATAGTGGTAATCTTGCAGCTCATTTGCTGACATTGCGCGCAGCATTGCTTGAGGTCCCCGATACTCCGATTATCGGAGTGAGATTGTTCTCTGCACTGGGTGACGTGCAACGGATACTCGTTGAGACGGCCGGTAGCGTGGCGGCAGTTCCATTGGTGCAATTCGAAAAAAATCTCAAAGCTGCGGCCATAATTAACCCGCTTACGCTGGTGGGTATTCGAGCGTATCTGGATAGCTTGCTCATTTACGCCAATGAGGTGGTCAATCAGATCGAAAAAAATGCAATAAATCGTTCTCTAAATGAAGCTGGCGAATGGGCACACACGCTGGTCCGGCAATGCGAAGACGCTCTTGATGAGCTGGTTTTAAATGCTCATTTCCTGATGTCGAATACCTCGTCTGAGGTGCACGATTCGACGTCAGTTGCCAAAATACCAACTTTGCGCCAACTCGCGAATGAGGGGCACTACCACGCACGTAAGCAGATAGAAAAACTTGAGTACCTTGCGCAAAAATCATGTGAGTTTGCGCAGATGGAATATGGGTTCTTGTACAACCCCGCACGACGTTTGCTTTCAATCGGATACAACGTCGGTGAGCGAAGATTAGATGCCAGTTTTTATGATCTCCTTGCCTCAGAGGCCAGGCTTTGCAACTTTATCGCGATTGCCCAAGGTGAATTGCCGCAGGAGAGCTGGTTTGCTCTTGGCCGGATGCTAACAACTGCAGGAGGAGAGCCACTTCTATTATCGTGGAGTGGGTCAATGTTCGAGTATCTCATGCCGCTGCTAGTGATGCCGACCTATGACAACACTCTGCTTGATCAGACATGTAAGGCGGCGGTAACTCGGCAAATCGAGTATGGTAACCAACGCGGCGTGCCTTGGGGTATGTCGGAGTCTGGGTACAACGGCGTCGACGTCCATTTAAATTATCAGTACCGAGCCTTCGGCGTACCGGGACTAGGGCTTAAACGCGGCCTCGGCGATGATCTTGTCATTGCGCCATATGCCTCGGTAATGGCCTTGATGGTTGCACCTGAAGCTGCGTGTTCGAACCTGCAGAAGCTCGCTGCCGAAGGTTTTGCCGGCAAATTCGGTTTTTATGAGGCGGTCGACTACACGTCATCGCGACTACGGCATGGTGAAACTCGGGCCGTGGTGCGCTCATTTATGGCTCATCATTTAGGTATGAGCATACTTTCCCTGGCATATCTGTTGCTGGATCGTCCCATGCAACGGAGATTTGAATCGGACCCTCTATTTCAGGCGACGATGTTATTGCTTCAGGAACGGATTCCACAGGCCAAGATTTTCCATTGGCGCTCTGCTGAACTTCCTGAAATCCACGCCGCTGAGAAAGTCGCGGAGATGCCGATACGCATAATTAAAGATCCCAACACGCCGATTCCAGAAGTTCAGTTGTTGTCGAATGGTCGCTATCACGTCATGGTCACGAATGCAGGTGGAGGGAGCAGCCGCTGGAAGGATCTTGCCGTTACTCGCTGGCGCGAAGACAAGACATGTGACAATTGGGGCAGTTTCTGTTATCTGCGCGATGTGTCGAGCGGTGAATTTTGGTCCACTGCCCACCAGCCCACACAAAAACCATCGAAACGATATGAAGTGGTTTTTTCGGAAGATCGAGTGGAATTCCGTCGTCGCGACCATGATTTTGATACGCATACCGAGATTACGGTTTCGCCGGAAGATGATATTGAGCTGCGTCGAGTCCGCATCACAAATCGAGCGTGGACACGCCAAACTATCGAGATCACCACTTATGCCGAAGTCGTGCTTGCAACGCCAGCAGCCGATGCTCAGGCACCGGCCTTCGGCAATCTTTTTGTACAGACTGAGATATTGCCTGAGCGACAAGCGATCCTCTGCCATCGACGGCCGCGCTCGCAGAGCGATCAGACTCCGTGGATGTTCCACTTGATGACCGTGCAGGGTGCGGCCGTTGATGCCGTCTCTTATGAGACTGACCGCATGCGTTTTGTCGGACGGGGAAACACGGTTGCCGCTCCCTATGCGATGACCGATTCGGTGTCACTTTCTGGTAGCGCCGGCTCGGTTTTAGATCCAATAGTGGCGATTCGGCAACGCTTGTCCATTGGTCCCGGTGAATGCGCTACGATAGACATTGTCACCGGGGTCGGCGATTCTCAGCATGCGGTTTTAAATCTGATCGATAAATATCAGGATCATCGCTTGGCAGATCGTGTTTTTGATCTGGCACGGACCCACAGCCTTGTGATGTTGCGGCAACTCAATGCGAGTGAGGGTGATGCACAATTATTTTGCCGTCTGGCAGGTTCGGTGCTCTTTGCCAATGCTTCATTGCGCGCCGATACCAGCGTGCTGCGCAACAATCATCGTGGTCAATCGGGTCTGTGGGGGTACGCCATTTCCGGTGATCTGCCTATCGTGCTGTTACAGATTGGCGATCCGGCCAACATTGAATTGGTGCGGAAAGTGGTAGCAGCGCATGCGTACTGGCGTCTGAAAGGTCTGGCGGTTGACCTGATAATCTGGAATGAGGATCACTCAGGTTATCGGCAATTACTGCAAGAACAGATTATGGGTCTGATCTACAGTAGTGTCGAGGCACACATGCTCGACTGTCCGGGAGGCATCTTCGTCCACCGTGGCGAGCAAATTGCTCCAGAGGATCGGATATTGCTGCAAACAGTCGCACGCGCGATCATTGTTGATAGCAATGGCAGTTTGGCGGATCAGGTTACCCGTCGTATCCCTGCGGAATTGCCCGTCGCGCTTACTGGATCTACTCCGATCCGGCGGTCTGATTCCAAGCGAATGGTTGCGTTGCCGCGCCGCCGGCTGCTCTTTGATAATGGTTTCGGCGGGTTCACTGTGGACGGACGCGAATATGTCATTACTACCGAATTCGGCAAAATGACCCCTGCCCCCTGGTCCAATGTGTTGGCTAACCCGCACTTTGGATCGGTGATTTCAGAGAGCGGTCAAGCCTATACTTGGGCTGAGAACGCGCACGAATTCCGCTTGACACCTTGGCGCAATGATCCGGTGAGCGATGGGGGGGGAGAAGCATTCTATCTCCGCGACGAAGAGAGCGGCTATTACTGGTCACCAACACCTTTACCAAAATGTGGCCTAACACCATATATTACTCGGCACGGATTCGGTTATAGCGTCTTCGAACATAACGAGAGCGGCATACATTCGGAGTTATGGGTATTCGTTGCATTGGATGCATCAGTTAAATTCACTATGTTGAAAGTGCGTAATGATTCCGGACGGCCACGACAGCTATCCGTGACCGGATATACAGAATGGGTGTTAGGCGATCTGAAGGAAAAAACTGGTATGCATGTGATCACCGAGATTGATCCCAAAACCGGAGTTCTACTCGCGCGCAACCCATATAACAACGATTTCGCAGGGCGGATCGCCTTCTTTGATACTGACCATGCCACGCGTAGCGTGACGGGTGATCGAACCGAGTTCATTGGCCGTAACAGTGGGCTCAAAAATCCGGCTGCGATGGCCTGGGCGGAACTCTCGGGTCGAGTTGGTCCGGCACTGGATCCCTGCGGTGCTATCCGGGTACCTTTCGAGCTGGATGTGGATCAGACCCACGAGATTGTTTTCCGTCTCGGCCTTGGCCGAAATGTTGATGATGTCCGAACGTTGGCGCGACGATTCCGCGGTTTGACCGCGGCGCAAGATGCATTAGAAAAAGTACAGAATTACTGGCAGAGTACATTGGGTGCCGTACAGGTGCAAACACCCGATCAGTCAGTTAACCTACTGATGAATGGTTGGCTGGTATACCAGGTTCTGGCTTGCCGCATGTGGGGCCGCAGCGGTTATTATCAGTCCGGTGGGGCCTTTGGCTTCCGTGATCAGTTACAGGATTCGATGGCCCTCGTCCACGCTGAACCAGTCCTCGTGCGAGAGCATTTGCTTCGTTGTGCAGCGCGTCAATTCATTGAAGGAGATGTTCAGCATTGGTGGCATCCACCGACAGGCCGCGGCGTGCGCACGCGTTGTTCAGATGACTATCTCTGGTTGCCTTTGGTGACATGCCGATACCTAACCGTCACCGGCGACATTGGGGTGCTGGATGAGTCAGTACCATTCCTTGAGGGTCGTTTGGTACACGCTGACGAAGAATCCTATTACGATTTACCTGTCCATTCCGTGCAGGCTGCGAGTTTATACGAGCATTGCGTGCGCGCTATTAATAACGGCTTGCAATTTGGCGAGCATGGCCTCCCGCTGATGGGTGCCGGCGACTGGAACGACGGAATGAATCTGGTCGGAATCCACGGCAAGGGCGAAAGTATCTGGCTTGCTTTTTTCTTGTATGACGTAATAACTCAATTTATTGACGTCGCTGCAAAGCATGGCGATATGACTTTTGTCGATCGCTGCCAAATGGAAGCCGCCCGTTTGCGCAAAAATATTGAGTTGCACGGATGGGATGGTCAATGGTATCTCCGTGCTTTCTTTGATGACGGGACTCCACTGGGTTCTTCTTCCAATCTTGAATGTCGTATAGATTCGATTGCACAAAGCTGGTCCGTGCTGTCCGGAGCAGGTTCCGACGAGCGTCAACGGCAAGCTATGGAGGCTGTGAACGAGTATTTGGTTCAACGTGATGTAGGCATTATTCAACTGTTCGACCCACCTTTCGACCAATCGCCATTAAATCCCGGATACATCAAAGGCTATGTCCCCGGGGTTCGTGAGAACGGGGGACAGTATACCCATGCGGCCATCTGGGCGACGATGGCGTTCGCTACATTAGGGGATAACCAGCGGGCTTGGGAATTACTGGAGATGATTAACCCGGTGAATCATACGCAAACGCCAGGGGCGGTAGCGGTATACAAAACAGAACCATACGTTGTAGCAGCCGATGTTTATGCCGTTTCACCCCACACCGGCCGCGGCGGATGGTCCTGGTATACAGGCTCTGCCGGCTGGCTGTATCGATTGATCCTGGAAAAACTTCTGGGCTTGACGCTGGAAGTTGACAAGCTGCGTTTCGCACCTTGCCTCCCTGCAGACTGGAAATCGTTCTCAGTAGATTACCGCTATCGCGAGACGAATTATCACATTACCGTCGTTCAGATCGACGATACCGACAATGCACCAAGTGTGACCATTGATGGTGTTGCACAGCACGACTTGGTCATTGCTCTGGTGAACGATAATCAGCCGCACAAAGTTGAATTGCGATTGAGTGGTGTTCTCGCTTGAAACACGCTTGTGGCATGATTAATGCCAAAGTCAATTTCTCTTGCACCAAGTGTTTGATTAAATATTTTTTTGGGATTTGTTAGCGGTTCAATTGTTATTATAGGAGGTCACCTGATGAAACCCAATGGACAGCCTTTCATGGTGTTGCGCCGTTTGTTGAAATGGGTCGGCGGATTTTTGCTCGCTATAACACTGCTGATCGTTCTAATTATTGCTTTTTTCAACTGGAATTGGTTGCGTGGGCCGATAGAGCGTATGGCAACGGAAAAGACCGGCCGTCAATTGGTAATCAATGGAAATTTGTCAGCTCATCTTGCTTGGTCACGACCCTCTTTTCGCGCTGCAGGCATCACGTTTGCCAATCCGCCATGGGCCATGGAAAAACAAATGTTTTCTGCTGATAGCGTCGAATTCACAATTGATCTATCAGAGTTGTTAATGAAAAACATTGTTTTGCCTGAAGTGCGTCTTGAACGCCCGGTAGTTTTTCTGGAGCAAAACTCAGACGGCCGGAAGAACTGGTTGCTTGACCATAATCAGAAAGATGATGACTCCCGCATCAATATTGACCATATACTACTTGACCACGGGCGAATCTCTTATGTTGATCCCGTGAAAAAGATCAATATTCAGTCAGAAATATCGACGCAAGTTGATCAAAAAGCTAGCTCGGCTAAAGCGACCATTGTTTTCAATGCCAAGGGACAGTACCAGGGCCTTCCACTCGCGGTGCATGGTACGGGCGGGCCGTTGCTGGCTCTGCGCGATGAAGCTAGGCCCTACCCGTTGAAGATTGATGCCACTATAGGCCGTACTGCCGCACAGGCCCATGGCACGATTACCGGCTTGACCAAAATTTCGGCGATCGATCTGAATCTTGTCTTGCGCGGAAATAGTCTCGCAGACCTTTACCCACTGATTGGCATCGTGCTTCCAGAAACTCCCGCCTATTCAACCAAGGGGCACCTGATGCACAGCGCACACAAGTGGCGTTATGAAAACTTTGAAGGCAGGACAGGCAAGAGTGACATTGCTGGCACGTTGCAGGTCGATACCCGCGGTAAACGTCCATTCATGCAAGGGCAACTGGATTCCAAGTTGCTGAATCTGGCTGATTTGGGCCCTCTGATCGGCGCCAGACAGGGTAGTATCGCAATGGCCGTAAAGCAAACCGCTCCGTCGTCTGACCAGCCGGTAGCGATCTCATCCAAGGCTCGCGTGTTGCCTGACGAGCCGTTCAAAACTGACCGTTGGAACGCCATGGATGCAGATGTGAAGCTGAGTGCAAAATCCATCCGTCGCGCCAAAGCGCTGCCCATCGAAGATTTGGTAGTCCATCTGAAACTGCTGGACTCCGTGCTAACGCTCAATCCACTTAGTTTTGGCTTGGCTGGCGGTGATCTAGTCGCCGTGGTTTCGCTCGATGGACGGGAAGATCCGATTCGGGCACATGCTAAAATTCAAGCAAAAAAACTTTTGCTGGGCAAGTTATTTCCTACGGTCGATTTATCCAAGGCAAGCATCGGCGAGATAAATGGCGCATTCGATTTAACCGGGAAAGGCAACTCGGTGGCGCACATGCTGGCAACCTCAAATGGCAAGCTCGGTCTCGTCATCGCGGGCGGGGAGATCAGCAACGAGATGATTGAAATAATTGGACTGGATTTGTGGGAATGGCTTAGATTCAAGGTGAAGGGTGATCAGACCACGCGAATTCGTTGCGGTGTCGCCGATTTTAGCGTCAAGAATGGCGTAATGGCGGCCAATGCGCTGGTTCTCGATACGGTGGACACCAATATAAGTGGTGCTGGTACTATCGATTTTGGCAAGGAGTCACTTGATTTGACGCTCAACCCGCAACCAAAAGATAAAAGCCCGGTTTCATTACGCGGCCTGATTTATATTCGCGGGACTTTAGCCAAGCCTGACGTGCAACTGGACAAAGTCAAGCTGGCTGGGAAGGGCCTCGGTGCAGTGCTGCTCGGCATAGTTAACCCGCTGCTCGCTCTAATCCCCCTTATTGAAACCGGACCGGGTCTGGATAGTGATTGCGGACGGCTTATCAAGAAAACAAAGAAACCCGCGCCTTGATTAATCTAATGTGCCGTTTTAAATGAAGCCAGCCAATAGTTAGACTGCAATATATTGCCTGGCAGCAAAAACTGTGCGATTGGTTAATTTGAGTAAGCAAGTAATTTGACGAATCTGCACTTATCCAAGATAGCTATAGCTGTACACCTGCTCATCACTCGTCCTTCATCGTTTGACCTCCAATCGAAATTTTATTGTAGAGCTGTCCAGTGCAATATTTTGGCTGCTAACGCACTGTGTTGGTTTTAGTCCAAATCTGATTTATTGGGCTGTATTAATATATCAGTCCAAACGTAATGTATGCTCCGGCGTTTGCGGTATCACAATTGGATGGCAAGTATGGATATGTTTGACCTTGAAGCATCAAGCCTGCCCACCCATCTACTTACCTTTATCTGGATTGAAATGGAATCTGTACTTAAAAATATTCTTGCAGCACCCAAAGAGACTGCCCCAGCCATGTTAATTGCGCTGGTCGATAGTGTTCGGCCAAATGATCCCAATGCTGGAGAAGTTGCTACGTCAAATTTACGCACTTTGATCACTTTGCTGGGGATGCACCCTGATTATGCTACCGCTCTGCGGAGGTATGTGTTGACGCTATTTGAGAAGCGTCGCCACAGCCATCTCTATGCCGATATCGGTATTTTAGCTAACGAAGGATTTTTTACTACAGTCTGGAATCGCATCATATTTCGTTTATTGCCTGAGGAAACACGCGATGATTACCTGAAGGATATGTTCGGGCTAGTGTTCCATATGCAGACCGATTATCTATGGGTCGATCAGATACCTGATGAAGTATGGATTGAGTTACTGAAGTGTATCGATTTCGATGCTGAGCCATCACATCCCGGATGGGCAAAAATTCAGGAGGAAATGCTGGAGGCAGTTCAGATGCTGTCCTACCGCATTGCGGCCACTGGTCTTGAGCATGAGCTGGTGCGTAATTATCCGGAGATAGAACGATTTGAATCTCCGTTTTTAGCGCAAAACGTCGAAGTCTGTGAATATTGCCGAGCTTATCTTGCACATCTAAGAGGAGATTGCGCACAGCCTTATGACAAGCATATCCCGGTGTTATTGCATCAATGCGAAGTGATACTTGTAAAGGTGCGCAAAAAAGCTGAACAAAATGGTGCAAGCATCAGCCTTACATATCACTTGCAGCGTGTGCATCAGATGATCAGGCGGCTGCAAACTATGCTGGTGTTGCTCGACCCGAACGAATCCATGATGCGCAGCTTGGCTTTGCTGCGCGAATTAGTGCGTGAGGAAAATCGTAAGTACAGCGTGCGTGATGTATTTACTCGAGTAACCGATTTGGTCGCCCTACAGGTAACAGAGAATGCAGGGAAAACCGGTGAACATTATGCTGCTACGACGCGTAGTGAGTATTTCAATATGTTGCGCTCATCCATGGGAGCGGGATTTATAGTTGGATTTCTGGCGTTGATCAAGGTCGGAATTGGCAAAATGCTACTTGCGCCCTTCACCCAGGCTTTCTTTTTCAGCTTGAACTATGCGCTTGGCTTTATGCTGATTCACGTCATGCATTTTACGATTGCCACCAAGCAGCCAGCAATGACCGCGGCGACGATCGCGGCCACGGTTGATCAGAATGCTGTACTGAACAGTAAAGGAAACACCTCGCTTGATGGGGTTGTGCAACTTATCGCGGTTGTATGGCGCACCCAGATGGTGTCTATTCTTGGTAATGTGATACTCGCGATTCCAACCGGCATAATAATTGCGGTGCTAGGTCATATGGCCGGTGCGCCGGTGATGTCGGAGGAAAAAGCTTGGCGTGCATTGGACGATATCAATCCGTTTTATAGCATGGCTCTGGTTCACGCCGCGATTGCCGGCGTGTGCCTTTTTGTTGCCGGATTGATCTCAGGGTATTACGACAACAAGTGTGCTTACACTCGAATTCCGGCCCGTTTAAAGCAGCTGCGCTGGTTGCGCAAATCGTTCGGCGAGCAGCGGCTGGATCGTTTCGCAGCTTATATCGGAGACAATCTCGGCGCGTTAATGGGAAATTTTTCGTTCGGTATCATGCTTGGCAGCATGGGGATGATAGGCTTCATGGTTGGCCTTCCGGTCATTGATGTACGCCATGTCGCTTTTTCGTCGGCCAATTTTGCTTTTGCACTGGTTGCGCTGGATTTTATGGTGAGCTGGCAGCTGGCAACGATTTCTCTATTGGGAATTGTGCTGATCGGGATAGTCAATCTTGCGGTGAGCTTCGGCTTGGCTCTTTATGTCGCGATGAAGGCGCGTCAAATTCGCTTCAATCGTATTGGTGAATTGATTTTTATGTTGGGGGCTCGATTTGTGAGCAATCCACGTGAATTTTTCTTTCCGCCCAAGAGTGAAGTTGAGCTAAAAAAATCGGCACCCTGATCATAAATATAGATACGGCCGAATGACGTTTGAAGTGGAAGTCGTCGTCAGTGTGAAGGTATGATTTGCAGTTAAATTCAAACGTCTCGTG
>JBDSEJ010000318.1:0-3663 GCA_039920105.1 Candidatus Nitrotoga sp.
CCGTTCATTCAAATCGCCCAACTGTTTGGTGCGGCAGGTGTACATGTGCCGCAGGTGCTGGCACAGGATCTGGAGCAAGGTTTTCTGTTGTTGTCTGATTTGGGCGATACCACTTACCTGCAAGCACTTAATGCCAGTAATGCACACGAACTTTATGGCGCTGCAACCGATGCGTTGATCACTATTCAGCTGGCGAGCCGCGACCTTGAGCTGCCACCTTACGATAAGACACTGCTTATGCGTGAAATGCACCTGTTTCCAGAATGGTATGTCGCCAAACATTTGCAGGTCATGCTGGATGAGAAGCAAAACACAGCATTAGAAACCGTGTTTCAGCGCATTCTACAAAACAACTTGGCGCAGCCGCGTGTGTTTGTACATCGTGACTACCACTCACGTAACCTGATGGTCAGCGAGCCTAACCCGGGCATTCTGGATTTTCAGGATGCGGTTTATGGGCCAATCACTTATGACCTTGCTTCGCTGTTTAAAGATGCTTATATCCATTGGGAAGAAGCCGAGTCACTGGACTGGCTGATTCGCTATTGGGAAAAGGCGCGCAAGTCTGGATTGCCGGTACACAGTTCTTTTTCCGATTTTTTCCGGGACTATGAATGGATGGGCGTACAGCGGCATTTGAAAGTATTGGGTATCTTTGCCCGTCTGTATCACCGGGACAGCAAGGACGGTTATCTGAAAGATTTGCCGCTGGTAATGGATTATTTGCGCCGCGCCTGTGAACGCTATGTGGATTTAAAGCCGCTCCTGCATATACTGGATGCGCTGGAGAAAAAGCAACCGGTCGTGGGGTACACTTTTTGAAAGCCATGCTGCTGGCTGCCGGGCGTGGTGAGCGCATGCGTCCGCTTACTGATCATACGCCCAAGCCTTTATTGCAAGCCGGCGGCAAGTCGCTCATTGTGTGGCATATCGAGGGTATGGCAAAAGCGGGTATCTGTGACCTGGTAATAAATCACGCACACCTCGGCAATAAAATCGAAGCTGCATTAGGAGATGGCAGCCAGTTCGGTATAAGCATCCGCTACTCAGCGGAGAACCCCGTCCTTGAAACGGCGGGTGGTATTGCTAATGCATTACCGTTATTGGGTGATACGCCGTTTGCCGTTATCAACAGCGATATTTACTGCGACTATGACTTTGCTCAGCTTCCCGAACGGGCGGCCGTACTCGAATCAAGCGGCGATAGTGCGCATCTGGTGTTGGTCAACAATCCAGCCCATCATCCCAATGGGGATTTCGGTTTAATCAGTGGCAGAGTAGTCAATAACACACCTGCATTTACTTTCAGTGGCATAGGAATTTATCAGCCCAGCTTATTCGCCAGTATCCCACGTGGCACTGTGGCACCTCTTGCGCCGCTGTTACGCGCTCAGATTGCGCTTGGCAAGGTGAGCGGCGAACATTATAGGGGCCGCTGGCTGGATGTGGGAACGCCGCAACGCCTTGAAAAGCTCGACAACGAATTACGTTCACAGCACAATGCCCCCTATGATTAATCCCACTATATATACCAGCCGTCGCAACCGACTTATAAGTCAGATGCAGCGTGGCATTGCTGTTATTCCCACCGCAACGGAAGCATTGCGCAATGGTGACGCGCATTATCCCTATCGTTTTGATAGCAACTTCCACTATCTTACTGGCTTTGATGAACCGGAAGCAGTGCTCGTACTGATTGCGGGTGCCGTCCCACAGTCCATCCTGTTCTGTCGCGCGAAGGATATGGAACGTGAAATTTGGGATGGTTTTCGTCACGGTCCAGACGGCGCTAAAGAAAAATTTGGTTTCGATGCTGCATTTCCCATCGCACAGCTGGATGATAAGCTCACCGAACTGATGGGCAACCAGCCTGCGCTGTTCCACCCACTAGGCGCTCATGCTTCATGGGACGACCGTATCATTGCGCTACGCGCATGTGTAAAGGCACAGGAGCGTAGCGGCATAACCGCGCCAAATGAGATTCATGACATACGCATGCTGCTTGATGAAATGCGATTAATCAAAGGTAGCGAAGAGCTTGCCATAATACGACGCTCCGCTACCATTTCGGCTGCTGCGCATATTCGCGCTATGCGCGCTACCCGCCCCGGCAAAATGGAATATGAGATCGAGGCAGAGCTGCTGCACGAATTTCGCAAAAACGGTGCGCAATCACCTGCCTATACCTCAATAGTTGCCGGCGGTGTCAATGCCTGCGTATTGCACTACATCAGCAACAATGCACAATTACAGGATGGTGATCTTTTGCTGATAGATGCGGCCTGTGAAGTTGATGGCTATGCTGCAGACATCACCCGTACCTTTCCGGTAAATGGTCGGTTCAGTAGCGCACAAAAGGACGTATATGAGTTGGTGTTGGCTGCACAGGTTGCCGCCATTGCAGCCGCACGGCCCGGCTCAAACTGGAACGATCCGCATAACGCCGCCGTGCGCGTGCTGGCGCAAGGTTTTATCGACCTCAAGCTATGTAGTGGCAGTGTCGATGAAGTGCTGGAAAGCGGTAGCTACAAACGCTTCTATATGCATCGTACCGGTCACTGGTTAGGCTTGGATGTGCATGATGTTGGTGTATACAAACTGGACAATAATTGGCGCGTGTTGCAACCTGGTATGGCACTTACCATCGAGCCGGGCTGTTATATTCGCCCGGCAGACGATGTGCCGCCAGAATTTTGGAACATCGGTATCCGAATTGAAGATGATGTGGTCATCACTGCACAGGGCTGCGAAGTGATGACCGAATCCGTACCCAAAACTGTAGCGGCTATTGAAGATTTGATGAGGCAGCCATGAATGCACATTGCGACATTGCGATAGTCGGGGGGGGGCCGGTTGGCACTGCTTTGACGCTCGCATTGCGTGACAGTGGGTTGCAGATTGTCATGCTGGAGGCGCGAAAAATGGAGCACGTGAATACTGACCCGCGTGCCTTGGCGTTGTCCAGTGGCAGCCGTCAGTTACTGGAGAGAATCGGGGTATGGAAAGATATTACGCAAGTATCGTTAATCAAGTCCATTCACGTTTCACAGAAAAATTCTTTCGGCCGCACTCTGTTGTGTGCCGAAGATCTAAAGGTGCCGGAACTGGGCTATGTGCTGCCCTACACTGCATTGCAAACCGCATTACAAAGTGCTTTAAAGGGGAGCAAAACAACTTGTCTCACTGGTGCTGCTGTTACGCAACTGCAAAGCACATCGAATGGCGCATCCATTAGCTACCAGCATGCAGGGCACGACCACCAACTTGAAGCACGTTTGGCGGTGGTGGCCGATGGGGGGAAGTTGCTGGAAGTCGCCCATCCGCCGAAGATTCGCGATTACGGTCAAAGTGCCGTCATTGCACATGTCACCTGCACCCACCCTCAGCCGGACATCGCTTTCGAACGCTTTACGATGCATGGACCTCTGGCATTGCTGCCGTTCAGGGACGGTTACGAACTGGTGTGGACCGCGACACATGAAATAGCGCAGGCAATACAGCATTGGGACGATGCCACTTTCCTGGCTGAACTACATCAACACTTCGGTGATCGGGCTGGGAAATTCTTAACTGTCGGGAAACGTGCCTGTTTCCCTCTGCGGCTCAAGCGCGCGCCTGAAATCACGCTGCCGCATACTGTATTGATTGGAAATGCTGCGCAGA
>JBDSEJ010000319.1:0-6562 GCA_039920105.1 Candidatus Nitrotoga sp.
GGAAGACCATGCTCTCGCCAGTGCTAACTTTTTAAGTTTTGGAAGAATTATTGATGGCAGTGACATGCGCCCTCATCAGCGGGGTCGAAAGCTGGACCTCGGTTGTCAAGGAGCGAGATGAAACTTGACGCTGCTGGTGGCGCAATAGCGACAGGCTCTTGAAACCGTGCTCAGTATCGCTTACATCGATCGGCTCGGCGTGCCTCGCCTGTCTTGAGCTCAACTTCTCAAAGCTCCCGGGTGGCGGGCCCGATGCAGGGTGGTGTGGCAGGGAGCAGCCAGATGGCTGCCCCCTATGCCGATTGGCTCCCGAGAACAGTGGGGTCCAGCCCGATTCCGGACTGAAGCATGGCGATCATCTGTTCTTCCGGGACTGCCGGGCTGAAGTAGTAGCCCTGGATCTCATCACACCCTTCGGCTGCGAGCATCCGCAGCTGCTCGACCGTTTCAACTCCTTCAGCGACCCGCGCGCAGTCCCAGGCTGTGGGCCAGCTGAATCACGGCGGTGACGATGGCGCCATCTTCCGGCACGATGGTCAGGCCGCGCGTAAAAGACTGGTCGACCTTCAGCTTGTCGACCGGGAAGCGTTTCAGGTAGCTGAGGTTCGAGTAGCCGGTGCCGAAATCGTCGATCGACAAGGTGATGCCGATTGCCTTCAGGCGATGCATCAAGGCAATCGATGATTCCGGGTCTTCCATAGACAGGCCCTCGGTCAGTTCGAGACTGAGGAAACGCGGCTCCACGGCATGCCGGTCGAGGGTGCTGCGCACCAGCTTGTCCAAGTCCTGGTTGGCGAACTGCGAGGCGGCAACGTTGATCGCCATTGGCACCAGCGGCACCCCGCTGTCCTGCCAGCGGCGCAGCGTGGCGCAGGCCTTATCCAGCACCCACTTGCCGATCGCTGCGATCAGGTTACTTTCCTCGGCTACCGGGATGAATTGCATCGGCGGAACCAGCCTTAATTCGGGCGACTGCCAGCGTAGCAGCGCTTCGATGCCGATCACCCGCCCGCTGGTCAGGTCGACTTGCGGCTGGTAGTGCAACACGAATTCGTTACGTTGTAAGGCGCGGTGCAGGCCCTGCTCGAGTGCGACGCGCGCATCGAGGTGACGCTGCATCTCCCCGGTAAAAAACTGGAAGCCGTTGCGCCCACTTTCCTTGGCGCGATACATGGCGATGTCGGCCTGGCGCAGCAGCACTTCGGCGTCGCCGCCATCCACGGGATAGGTGCTAATGCCGATGCTGCCGGTGACGACATGCTCCTGTCCCGCCAACATGACGGGCACTCCGAGACGCTCGCCGATGCGTTCGGCGATGGCGCCAGGCATGGCCGGACCAACCGGATCGTCTAGTAACAGTACGAATTCGTCGCCGCCCAGCCGCGCCACGGTATCTGATTCGCGTACGCACAGTTTGAGCTGGGCGGCGACGGTGCGAAGCAGCTCGTCGCCGAAACTGTGACCGAGCGTGTCGTTGATGGCTTTGAACTTGTCAAGGTCGACGAACATCACCGCTAGCCGGCTGCTGTGGCGCTCAGCGCGCCGGATTGCATGGGCCAGGCGATCCAGGAACAAAGCGCGGTTCGGCAGGCCGGTCAGCAGATCGTGGGTGGCCTGGTATTCCATCGCATTTTCGTGCGAACGTCGTTCGGTGATGTCGTGGGCGACATTCATGATCGAATCTGCGTCATGGAAGCGGATCGCGCAGCCGAAGAATTCCACCTCGATCAGGCGACCGTCCAGCCGTTCGATCTGTAGCGAGCAGCGTGGCTGGCGCTGCGCCGCGGCGATATCACTGTAAGTCCCTTCCAGCATCTGGTTTCGGAATGACGCCGGAACCAAGTTCAACGCATCAGTGCCGATCAGTTGCTCGGGTGCACTGGCGCCGAACAGGGTGCAGGCGGCCGGGTTGGCAAATACTACCAGGCCGGTGCTGTGGATCCAGATCGCATCGGGAATCAGTTCGACCAGAGTGCGGTAGCGCCCCTCGCTCTCTTCCAGGTGCGCGTTAAGACTGCGCAGGTTCAGGTTGATGTCATACAACTCGCGGCTCTTTTGTTCGAGCAGTGTTTCGGCTTCCTTGCGCGCCGTGCGTTCCCGTTCCAGACTGCGCGAGACAACTGTGCCTCGCACGTCGGCTGTCATGCTTATCCGCGCACTAAATCAAAACGGACCCGATGACAGGCATCCAATTTTTCGAGGTCGGTACGGGTTACGCTGATCCGCTCGTCGAAATGCTTGATACAGCCGGCAATCAGGCCGGCGGCTAGATCGCCAAATCCGCGGGGCGAACTGTACAGTATGCTCAGCTCATTGGCGGACGGCCGTTCGCACTCGAGCTTGGGCAGTTCGGCGTCGGGATACAGCTTGCGTACTTCAACGTGGATGACACCGTCGATGCGGCTGAGGAAATCGAACGCATTGTTAACGTCGCCGAACAGTGCCGGATAGCTGAGGCTGAAGCGCTGGAACAACTGTTCACCGAAGATGAAAATCAGTTGCTGCGTGCTCAGCCCGGTCGCGTTCGATAGTGCTGAGACCAGGCGCACCATTTCAGCGTGATCGTAGGTGCCGACCGAAGTATAGGCGCCATCGTTCGGCAACTCGGCTTCGGTGATTATTCGGTCGAGCATCTCGAGGCCCATACGGGACTCTACCATCTCCATAAATTCGGTAAAGACGACACCTTTCACGCTGGGTCCTATTCGAGACAGAAAGTAGCCAGTATAAATGGCGCAGCTCCTTACCAGCAAGACATTTGCGCATGAGAATGAGGTTGCTTGTTTTTCCCTTATAGCCCAGAAGGTTGGGTTGAATAAAATGAAACCAATATCAAAGAGGGATGAATACATGCTTTACCGGGGTGCCAATGCAACGGGAGGCAGATACTTGTTCACTGGCAATCTGGCTAAACGGCGCTCAGATTGATTGGTGCGGCATCTCGATGACTTGCGTGCGACCATGAAAACGGTAAAAGTCGCTCATCCGTTTGCTGTTCTGGCGATGGTGGTGTTACCCGAACACCTGCATGCGATATGGCGCTTCCCACAGGGCGACACCACTATCCGTTACGCTGGTTGCTCATCAAGGCCGGGTTCTCATGGCGGCTGGTAAAAGGCGAGCCCATTCGAGTTAGCGGACGCATTCGTGTTTCTTAAAGTGGTGCAAAATGGCTTTGTTGATCTCCAATGGATACATGGGGATATATTGTTGTCGTGGAGCGCTGGGGTTAAGCCTTAAGTTCAAAATATGTTCTGTCTGTGCCCTTGCGTACGGATGTCCTTTGGCTGCCGGGCAAATAAGGACTGCTCTATTAAATGGCAACGATATCCATTGAATATCCGGTTATAGGGCATCATGCTGCCTAGCGTGGATATTTCATCGTCTGTGTGCTACCACACAGATAAATACAATTTTTTGGTATAGCATACACTGCGGGCAGTGCGATACCCAGCACTGCATCAGCTTTATATTCCCTACGTGCGTTTCCAGCCAGACTTCATTAGATATTGAAGTTGGTTCTTAAGGTAATTACGTTGACGATGATATGGGGCGATATGGGACTTGGTAATTTTTCAAAATTATAAGAAGGATAAATATGATGATATCTATTGGAAATATTTCAAGATATGGTTTCGCTGCAATGGTACTTGTTGGATTGTCACAAGGGTATGCGACTGCTGCGGATTCAGCGAAACATACCGACTCCGCTAAACAGATGGTACCCGCCTCAAATGGCGAGCACAATATCGTAACAAAGCAGAGAGCCGCAACCGAGCTGTTAAAACAAAGGGAGGCACTGCTGGTTGAGGCGATGACTGCCCATGAAGAAATGCTCAAGGCCATAGTTAGCCTGCAAAAAAAGGACAAGGATGCTGCTTATAAATCTTTGACTGAGGCAGCTGGGAAGCTGGATGTGGTATTGGCGCGTGATCCTAACTTGAAACTGGCAGTAATTAATGTACACAGTTACTCAAGAGATCTAGAGGTAACCTCTGCAGTCGTTAAAGATACTGTTTTTCGGGCATATACGCAATTGACTGAAGGGCACATACAGCAAGCCAGAGCGCTACTTGATCCGATGGTAAGCGAGATACGAGTCTCAACTGACTCACTGCCAATGGAGACATACCCACATGCAATCAAGTTGGCAAGCAAGGAGATTAATGATGGAAAACTTAAGGAGGCGGAGCAACTCTTGCTTGATACCTTGGACACTATTATAACCAAGGAAAATATTATCCCTCTCCCCCCTGTGAAAGCAGAAATGGCTGTGCTGGAAGCAGAACGGTTGATCAAAATAGACGCGTCGAAAAACCGTACGCATGCGGTTGATTTATTGAATCAAGCCAAGCAACATCTTAAAGTTGGAAAGCTACTCGGTTACGGTGACTATAAAGATATAAATGACGAAATAGCTGCCGCTCAGTCCAAAATTAATGCTGGTACTCCGGATACGAGTTTGTTTTCCCGTTTAAAGGAGTTTTTCCACAAAATAGGCAAAAAACTGTAATAAGCTGGGATACCGTTGGCGCTCCATTTGAGTGAGAGATCAGGAGTCACCAGGGTCGGCCAGTGAATGCTCATATTTTGACTATTACCTACCAAGTTGAATTCAAAAGGTCAAAAATTGCGCTGTGATCAAATTTGACCTTGTGAATGAGTCGATCGTACCGGCGAAGTTTCTCGATGGCATGGATGACCAAGTAGGCGCCAGAAATTATCAGTAGAAAGCAGAAGACTTCGAGTGGAACCAGTAGGTGCGACACATTTGAAGCGTCGTAGTATTTGGACGTTGCTACGAGAAGGCTAAAAACCGAGAGCGGGAGGACCAAAATGGTGATACCGGTACGCATTATAGACAGGGCCGTCCTGGACTCTGCCAGTAACAACTGGACCTCATTGATTGCCACCGAATCAGAGGTGATGGCTTCGTCGGTCAAGGTGCAGGTTCCTTCTCAAGTGATACGTGAGCCAGTTCGGTCAGTTTTGTGACGCCTAAAGACGCTGTAAAAAAAGTATCTTCATAGTCACATCGTGCCGTGAACCAAATCAAACATCAAGGCCAAACGAAATGTAAAATTTCGGAGTCATTTATGGCGTGCTACAAACACATTGACACCAGTCCCCGATTTATTGCCTTGACCTGCAAAGGCAACTTTTACCCGGCGCTTTCGAAATGTCATGGATTACTTGATTGACCATGAACTCGATCTCGAGGGACTTCGATGCCCGCTACTGCACCGTTGAAACTGGTGCATGCTTATCTTCCCGCCATATACCTCAAGGTGTCCTGTTCACCTATTCCCAGAGAGCGGCAGGTTGGCGCTGAGCTTGCGAAGCCCAACATTTCATGGGGATAAACACATGCGTTACCGAATGCGATGCCACAGGCGAAAGTGCGCATCGCTTTCATGTCGGGTTCGTGTCGTCAATACGCGTCTGCCATGGTGAACTATTAATCTCAGCCGTGGCGACGGCGAACAAATCCAAGTCCCGCGAGTCCGAGTCCCAGCAGCGCCAAGGTTGCAGGTTCCGGGACTGTTTGGCCGTTTGACCCGCCAGTGCCTCCCGACCCAATATTGGCGCCCTGGTCAAAGCCGCCACTGCTCTCGAACCCGGTACCCGTGCAACCGATGGAGATGGCGTCCTGATTCAGCGTCACTTGTGTCTCTGCCGACAAGAGTCGGCCGCAACTAATTGTTAGATTGCCGTCACTGCTAATGAGGTCATGCGCGAGGACGTTTCCTGCGAACGTAGGGCCGTTGAGGGTCGCGGCGCTTCCAACAGTCCAATATATCCCGACACCTGAACCATCACCTACATTTTGAACGAATACATTCGAGATGGTCGAAGTGATGAGCGTGCTCGTAGCCAGAAAATTCCATACCGAAGTATTGCTGCCCCCTCCGTCGAGAAAAAGGGTTCCCGCCAAATTTATTGGCGCGGAGGGAAGAGTATAGGTGCCCGGACCGATAATACCGCCATTGAGAGCCTGGTACGCGTCCAGGTCTCCTCCGGTAATGAGGGTGCCTGGCCCAAAGGCATTCACAGCAAGGATCGCAGCGTCGAGTTCAAGTTGAGCCTGCTGCGCAAGTGGGATATTTGCTTGTAACGATCCAGATGTGAAAATGTATCCCCCGCCAACCGAGCCATTTGGGGCGGAACCAAGATTTCCGCCAATGGTGCTCGTGGGTACATTGGTCACCCCCGCTGCGCCCAAGACCGCAAAGCTGGCCAAAGCCGAGCCCAACAACGGCGCGGCCCATCCCGGGGAGGAGCCGCAAAACATAGCGATCACTGCCAATGCCAGAGTCGACAACGATTTTAAGGAATTGGCATTGCATATACTTCTTGCATACTCGGATACGATTTTCATGATTACCTCCTTGTGGGGTTAAAAAAACGATCGAGCTTGATCGAATAATCGAGGAAACTCTACCAATAGTACAAGCATTTATCATGCCAATTATTAAACTTCCTTTTTAACAGTAAGTTAAATGCGTCTTGTTAATGCATGTGCCTAGAAGTGTAAAAATTACCGACATAAAAAAAAGGATAG
>JBDSEJ010000320.1:0-1966 GCA_039920105.1 Candidatus Nitrotoga sp.
TCAGCCAGTCAGAAACTTTCCGATAAGATCACAAAGTTAAAGCAAAAATCATTTAGCCAATTAGGCGAGTGCTTTCGTAATTTCATTCCTAATCAGTCCCTTCGTCCCTCAGAATCTGGGGCCCTCAGTCGCCGACGTTTCTTCAGCAAAGAAAACACTTTTTGGGCCTTTTTTTCTCAGGTGTTAAGTGATGATGGCGGATGTAAGGAAGTGATACGCAAACTCCAGGCTTTTGCCGCGATGAAATCAAAACCCTTGCCTTCGTCGTCAACTGCGGCCTACTGCCAAGCACGCAGCAAACTGGAGCTGCCGGGGCTTGAGGCAATACTTCAGTGTACCGCTAACCGGCTGCTCAATATCCCTGACCCTGAGCGCATGAATGGTCGTCGGGTTGTCGTGGTTGATGGCACGGGCGTAAGCATGCCTGACACGATAGAAAACCAGCTAGTGTGGCCACAGCAACGACATCAAAAGGCAGGCTGTGGTTTCCCGCAAGCATCCCTCTGTGCTTGCTTTTGCCTGCAAACTGGTGCTTTGTTGAGCTACAAAGTAGGCAACAAGAAAAGCCATGAACTGCCCATGCTACGCGAGCAATGGGATACCTTTAATCCCGGTGATATATTCCTTGGAGATAAGGGGTTTTGTAGCTATTTTGATCTATCGAGCTTTAAAGACAGGGGCATTGACTCTGTCATTACCTTAGCTAGGCGTATTCCCGTTACCGAGGCCAAATCAGTCGAGGTGCTTGGCGATGATGATTTGTTAATCCACTGGAAAAAACCGGTCAGAAGCAAGGCGTCGAGTTATTCCCAGGCCGATTGGGAAGCGCTGCCAGAAACCCTTCTTTTGCGGCAAATAAAAGTAAGCGTTACTCAGTCTGGATTCAGAACTCAGAGTTTCTATATCATCACGACATTGTTGGATGCAAAGGCGTATACGGCTGGCGACTTGGCCGATCTTTATTTCCAACGCTGGGATGTTGAGCTGTTCTTTCGGGATATAAAAACGACTATGGGCATGGATATTCTGCGTTGCAAAACACCAGACATGGTAGGCAAGGAAATCGTGATGCACTTGATTGCCTATAACTGTATTCGTTATCTCATGGTTGAGGCAGCACAACAGGCCGGTGAGCCGGTACGCCGAATCAGTTTTAAAGGTAGTGTCCAGGCGCTTCGACAGTGGGAACCCCATCTCAATCAGACCAAAACCAGCCATCAAGAGCAGCGTCGTTTAATCCAGCTGCTGTATGACTCTATCGCCGACTATATCGTGCTGGAACGACCCGGTAGAAGTGAACCCAGAGCAGTGAAACGAAGGCCTAAACCATATCAGTTATTAACCGCCCCACGATATGAAATGCAAGAGACAAAACATAGAGGCCGATACAATGGCAAAGCAGCTTAACTTAGTGCCATTCAGGTACGACCCCTATCATTGATGCGCCGTAATTGACGAATGCCCGATTCCATGTTGTTTTGGCTGGTTTAAATAACGTTGAATCCGTACTTCTAAAATTACGATAAACGCGAATAACGGCATGAAGGGATTTGGGAGTGTCCGCATTAGATCAATTAGTTGGGTCAGATTGAGCACTGTATTTACCTAGCTTATCCAAGGTATGGGGATATCAACACCGCCCCTTCGAAAACCCTCCCTATCGGTTAGAATCCAGCGTAATCGAATTTATGAAATAACCGAGCTGGGAAAGTAAATTATTCTGTGAGTATTGAAACTGCCAAAGAACTAAACAGCGATTGTCATTCGGCCATTGTGGATCGTGGCGCGCTGGAACAAACCTTGCGTGAGCAGGGCGAGGATTGGCATCAGGATATCAATAATCGTTGCCCCCACTTTTTTGCTGCTGTGCCTTTGTTTATTTCCAGCAGAGAAATGAAGCAGATGTACGAAGTTATCGAGGCCGTGGAGCAAGTTGTGGCGCTATCTGCTTGGCGCGATACCGTAT
>JBDSEJ010000321.1:0-2513 GCA_039920105.1 Candidatus Nitrotoga sp.
AGCCCGGCGGCATGCAGGAATAACCATAAGATGATCCCTAAGAGCGCGTAGGGAAGCGCGCGGTAGACGCCACCACGGTTGAGTAGAACCAATAGCCCGGTAACAATAACTGCGGCAGCTGCATTGAACGGATCGATGTGCCCGGAATAGAACATCGTAACGAGCACAATGGCAACGAGATCATCAACCACGACGGCCGCTGTCAGGAATATCCGCAGTTCAACGGGCACGCGTCTTCCCAGTAAGGCAATTATGGCCACGGCAAAGGCGGTATCTGTGGTCGTCGGGATTGCCCATCCACTGGTCAGCGGTCCAGCCGGCACCACCAGCAGATAAATTATTGCCGGGACAATCATGCCCCCGAGAGCCGCAGCCAGCGGCAGCGCCGCCGCACGCCGAGCGGCAAGACGGCCGACCGTTAATTCACGCTTGATCTCCAGCCCAACAACCAAAAAAAAGATTGTAAGCAAACAATCGTTGATCCATTCGCGCAACGGTAGCCGGAACGCCATGTCTCCCGCCGTCAGACCAGTTGGCATATTCCATAATGCTTCGAACATCGGACCAAGCGGCGAATTTATCGTAACAACGGCCAGGATGGTCATCGCCAGGAGCAGCAAACCGGTCGACGGAGCCCATCGCACAAAATCCAGAGCTAAAGTTTGTACCCGGTGACCGAGCGATCCGAGTATGGCTTCGGCCAGTGTATTTTCGTCCCATGGTCCTTCGTAGCGCCGGCCATTAATGAAGAAAGTCGGTGATACGGACGCGCCGCTGCGTCTACTGCTGGCGATATCCGCCTCAACCTTCGCCTGTGCTCGGCTCCAAGCCTCCTTTCCGGATGCGTCACGAGGAGGCAGGTCAAGTTGGGCAGCTAGTGTTTCAAAATCAGTGTGCTCGAGCGAGGAGCCGAGCTTCATCAGTGCATCGTGGGTTTCCCAGTATCGATCCGTGGTCTCGTGAGCATATTCGGCCAACTCGGCTGCCTGGCGTGCCTTGTCATTGCCGAGAATAGGACGGTGACGAAACACATAGCGCATCCGTTCGCCAAAGCGATCCCGCAAATTGGCAACAATATCGTGTGCGGCCCGACAGTATGAACAGTTGTAGCTGCCATATTCCACGAGCGTGATCTCGGCGCCGGGATCGCCCAGCGCGTGATCAGTTCGATTATGCGTCGGCGGATCGAGTCTGCTGATATGCGCGTCGCTCATTTTGTTAACCCCAAAGTATCAAATGGACTTGAATCAGACACACACGTCACTAATATCACAAAATGGCTTCGTCTTGCTTGCTCCGCAAGCGCAATGACGCGACTGGTTTGCATCACCTGCGTGGCGATGCGACCCATCCAGGTCTTGAATTCTCCATTGTCGGGTACTCGCTGAGATTGCTTCAGGCAATTCTAACCCTTTGACTGCTTTATTGTTGAGACCTTCTCACCAAAACAGCTGTGGTAATCGCTGGAATATCTTTCTGAAATTCTTACCATCGCCACCTTTTGCTGACGAATCTCAGACGGATATGAACCATATTTTTGTTTAGACTTGGATTATTTTTAAAGGAGCATTGAGGTATTCGGGAAAATGAGGCAACTTCAACAAGACTGTTGCCACATCAACTGAATGAACTGCTGGCGATAAACCGACAATTCATTCATGTGAGTGTTTTCAAGTTTGGACTGGATTGTTGTCCACGCCGACATGGGGAATTGCGTCTGAAATGCATCAGTTACAATCTAGGGGAAATAGCACCATCAAACCCTCCAAACACTATATATAGAGGTTTGGTTAGTTAGCTATCTACCCCTTTATATCGATTCATGCGTGAAAAAATTGTTTAATTTTCATTAAAATAGGAGTCTTCAAGTAGCATATCTTCAAAAAATGCTCCATAAGGTTCACTGGGGTGACGAATATGGATTTCCAGTACCCATATTAGACGTGAGGGGATAAAGTTGATATCAGCTATAGATCCTTCATAAGTCGTTGCATGAGGAAAATCTGCGAGACGATGGCCTGAAAGATCCAAATTTAGTACCCAGCCGCGTTGTTCTGCTTGCCGGGTTGCATACTCGTAAAGTTCACTGCCTACGGCACCTTGCTCTGCCCAATACTTTCGAACTGCATGAAAAATATGCCTGGCGTCTTCAGCACAGCGACGCATCTCACTATTTGAACCAGTTACAAAGGTGTCACCACCATCGGCTTCCCATTGCTTCCATACTGGGCCAATATCAATAAAGAAAATGTCGTCGGTTCCAAGTACAACGCCCGGATCGGAAGGGGCACCAAATGTCTTGGTAGTGTTGGTTCCAAAACGAACGTAAACGTCGTGCCAGCCACGCAGCATGTTGATTTCGGCCAGCATATCTTTAGCCATTTCTACAGCATCCTCTTCTTTCATGCCAGGATGAATTGCCTGTGCGATGGTGTGAATGGCATCTCTTGTCATGTTGCGTACGCTCAACATCTCATCGGTATTAAATGCAGATCCACTTTTCTCAAGATCGC
>JBDSEJ010000322.1:0-2633 GCA_039920105.1 Candidatus Nitrotoga sp.
TTCTAAAACTAATTTAAGTTTCGAAACGCTCTGTTGACATTTAGCAAATTATTAGAGGTATTAAGAGCATGCACAGAAGCATGCATTTGATATATATGGGGTGACTGATGGGGCTCGAACCCACGACAACCAGAATCACAATCAGATTGTAAAATAAATAATTTCAATTGGTTAGCATATTATTTTTGTAAGATCATACGTCCGCAAAATCACTATCCATGCGGACACTTTTGCGCATCTTACAGATATTATTGCTCCACTGATATCTGATTCCGCTCGACGATTTATGCTCTCAGTACATCGCACTGTTTAATGCCCAGTGGGGGCAATGCCCTGCTTCCCTGCTTCCCTGCTTCCCTGCTTTATCTGTTACCAAAAAATGCTGCGCTACTATACACAAGACACTGGCCACAAATATAGGCTTTGTCAGCCGAACAGCTCACTATGCGAACCAAGCCGTGCCAACCGCAAGGTGTCTGCATCTGGCTTGCGGTAGATCAGCAGCAGATCTGGCTTGACGTGGCACTCTCGATATCCAGTCCAATCACCGCTCAACGCATGATCGTGATTATTCTCTGGCAAAAATTGATCGACAAGCAGCAATTTCAAAATCCCAGGCAACAGCGAACCCACATCCTTACTGTGGCGCGGCGTTGCCATTACACGCCTGTAATCTCGCTTGAAGGCTGTTGAGCGATCAATCGTCCGCATTCAAATCAGCCATCAATGCATCAACGCTGTCGAAATGCTTGCCCTTGCCTGATTCGAGTTCGACAATGGCCTTGCGAGTAGTCGCGTTCGGCACTTTTACATCGAAGGGCAAACGGCGCTCATCCGCTATACGCAGCATCAGCAAACGAATAGCGTCCGAGATGGATAGACCCATTGCTTCCAGTGCATCAGCAGCACGTTCCTTGGTGGCTGTATCTATACGAGCGCGAACATACGTGTCAGCGGTACTCATAGCGACTCTCCTTAAAATCAGTTGGTAGAGTTTTACTGTAGTCACAATGCGACTACAAGTCAAGTTGTTGTTGGTGCGATGTCGTACCGTAAAGGATGAACGTTCTGTTGCAAGTCCATCCAGAGCCCTACCCCCAAGATGTGCTGTAGTTGCAGTAGCCAACCAGAATCGGCGCAGTTACCGATTGGCAAATGCACTGGAGACCTACTGTGTGGCCGTGCCGCGGCTCGATGCTCCGGTCTACCAGCAGTACGGGGCCAGCATGGATGCCCAATCTCTGCATCGCATCGTCGGAACTTACACCGAGAGATCGAGGCCGCGCACGGCTCGCGTCCTCAAAGGGTGAGCCATCTTTATTGAGAGATTAATTCGGTAAATCCCCATCTAGCCGAGGAGCCCTCTGCTCAAGGTGTCGCTCAACTCCATATTCACTTCATGCTCGTGGCCTGTGCTTGCTCTCCGGGCGCACGAGTCAACGCTCTCACATCGAACGTTCGGCGTTGAGGAACAACCGCGGTCGCTGCTCCTTGAAGGAGCTGGAGCTCGCTCAGTTAGCTACTTCGCCTTGACGCATACGTCCTGCGGTAGATCGCTGTTCTTCACGACGCGACGCGCCACCTTGGTTAGGTGCCCGACAAATTCCAGGCTGTGCGTTCGAAGTGCGCAAGCGCGCAGCTCGTATGGGCCGCAACCCAAAGACTGGAGCAGAGCTTAAGATCAAGGCATCCAAGCAGCCAGCATTCAAGGCTGGCGCTACGCTCAAGGCTACGGTCAACGGCGTCAAGAAGTTATAATAACAATATAGACCGGTGATAAAAACTGGTCTTTATGGTCTTATGAATGAAATATTGCAAAACCTGAAAACGCATTGTGAGCGACCAGATACAGAGATCGCTGAAGCAGCCGATATCTCACTGACCAAAGTGCACCTCCATTTGTCAGAACTTACTGCCAAAGGCGAGGTGATGGCGTACCATTCGATTTGGAAATATAGTGATTCTTTTCACGAACGACGTGACAAAAAAATCTCAGAGCCGCGATATTGAATGGGCAATCCGATTGCTTAAAGGCTGGGAGAAACAAAATGGCTAAAACTAATCCAACTCATGAAGCTGTGACTATTGAAATGTTCCAACGTGACCCGAGTTGGCTGCCGAGTATCTAAATTCTGTACTGGCGGACGGTGATGAGTCAGATTTGATGTTGGCGCTCAGGAGCTTAAGCAAGGCATTCGGTGGGATGCAGGAAGTCGCTCGTGAGGCTGAAGTAAATGCCCATGCTCTTTACCGTGCCCTTTCAGAACAAGGAAATTTTGAGCTAAAAACGCTTTCATCCATTCTGAGAGCAATGGGTATGCGTTTGGCTGTTCAACCGCTTAACCACTTGCATAGTTGATCATACACAGGCAGATCGGGTAGGCGGCAGAGTCACCCCTGCCTTCTTCCCACAACACCGGACGTACAGATCACGTATCCGGTGTTTCCTGATCAACAGTCTAGCCGTAGGCCCTCTGTTAACAGAGGCTTCTACCCTGTCCGCGCTGAGAAAACCATTTCAATCTGACCACTTTCATCAGACTCTGCATAACAAGCATATGCACATTCAAAATCAGCGTGCTCTTTCATGCCCATGACCAGAAACGCAGCTGGCACTGCCACCGTCACAAGAC
>JBDSEJ010000323.1:0-9988 GCA_039920105.1 Candidatus Nitrotoga sp.
CACTTGGTTGAGGCGCTACGAACAATGGAAAATGATACTGAGCGTGTCGCCAGCATTACTCGGTGGCCTTGGATAATTAATTCTGTTTCTAATGCGATTTAGAATAAGATGTAATTGCGAGCTTACAAAATAAGCTCGGTGAATTACTGCGTAAATCCCCTGTTAATCTGAGCTTAACCCCACCACTGCTCACCTACAATGGGCACATCCGATGTAACCAATAATGTTTTATGGCACTGTTCAATTTGAATTTTATCTCGCGGTCTAACACAAACGTACTCTCGGTTTCGGTAAAGAGCACCGTTAGTGAAAAAATTTCGTCTATTTAATTTTTAATTTTAATTATGATTAATGACACTACCCCTTCCCAAATCGCAAGAAAAAATTTAAGCGCTCTGTCTGAACGCAAGATCGCTCCAACACCGGACAACTATACGCGCCTGTATCAGGAAATTAGCGGAGAACCAGATGCCAGTGCGGATAAAAATTTGGCATTGGCGACTCAACCTCTTCACGAATCGACTAACAACAAATTAAATTTAGCTTGGCCGAACCTGATTCGTGACTTAATCACGCAAATTGATGTTTCGCATAAGGGCATTACGATCTCGCGAAAGAAACAAGGTGTGGGAACCGTTCTGAACAGATTCAACAATGACTCTAATGAACTATTCTCGAAGTTGCAGGGGTTAATAGTTTCGTGGGGCATAACAACTACCGCCAGCCCTGATGAACTAACTCCAGAAGCATTAAAGTCAGATGCTGCAAAAAACATCGCATCCTCTGACGCAGCCAACATTTCTTACATTGATGCTGATAACACAGATATTAAATTGGTGGAACAACTGCGCGAATTGCTGGCGCTATCTCTTGAAAGCACACACAGCGAGAATTCTGATCTGAAAGGTGAAATTCAGGAATTGGCGCAACAGGTGCGCACAATCTGTAATTATAGCCAAGCCATGCATTTAAAGAAGCAACTACGCATGTTCTGGGTCAAGCTGGAATTAAACAGCAACAGCAGTTTCAGCATTCAGGAAGGACTAATGCGTCTTTTTCGCCTATTGGTAGAAAACGTCGGCGAACTGGTAACCGAAGACAAATGGCTACACGACCAGATACTTAATCTGCAGGAAATTATCGAGCACCCCATCAATAGGCGCACAATCGCCAATGCAGAACGCAGCCTGCGTAGCACGATCATCAAGCAAAGCACGCTTAAACTAAGCATGATCAATGCCAAGGTCACCCTTAAAAGCCTGATGACCACCTTCATCGATCGTTTAAGTGAGATGACCGACAGCACTGGTACCTATCACACTAAAATTGAAGGTTACAGCCTAAAAATCGGGCAGACAGATAACATTGCTGAATTAAGCGACATCCTGAGTGACATCATGCAAGACACGCGAATCATTCAGGCTGCCTCAATTCGCTCACACGAAGAACTGCTTAGTACAAAGAATCAAGCACAAATTGCCGAAGATCGTGTCAAGCAGCTGGAGCAGGAACTGGAACAAGTTAGCGAATTAGTGCGTGAAGACCAACTTACTGGAGCACTGAACCGTCGCGGCCTTGATGATGTACTGGACCGTGAAATAAAGCGTTCTGACCGGCAGCAGTCTGCTGTCAGCATTGCATTGCTCGACATTGATAATTTCAAACAACTTAACGATACTTTTGGCCATCAGACCGGCGACCAAGCACTAGTGCATTTAACCCAGGTAATTAAAAATTCCCTGCGCCCGACCGATGAAGTGGCACGCTATGGCGGCGAAGAATTTCTGATAATACTGGTTGATACAAACTTGGAGGAGGCAATGGATACCGTTGCACGACTGCAACGCGAGCTCACCAAAAATATTTTCCTGCATGATAACAAACGACAGCTAATTACTTTTAGTGCCGGTGTCGCGCTGCATACTAGCGGTGAAGATCCTGAATCAACAATTAGTCGTGCAGACAAAGCCATGTACAACGCCAAGCTTGCTGGAAAAAATCGCGTATTTGCGGCTGATTGACATAGCACTCTACATTTCATGCAAAAAAATCAACAAGTACGTACTAAAGTTTTTTCTGTTCTCTCCGTTAACTGGAATAACTACGGTTGATTAGCCTGGCAAAAGAGGCAAACCAAAGTAAACGGCAAGCAAGCCGCAGACTAACAGTTAAAGGAGAATTAAAATGCCTGCAGTTATTAATACCAACGTTGCATCCCTGAATGCACAACGTAACTTGAACTCTTCACAAAGCGCATTGCAAACCTCTTTGCAACGTTTATCTTCTGGCCTGCGCATCAACAGCGCCAAAGACGATGCAGCTGGTCTGGCGATTACTGAACGGATGACATCACAAATTCGTGGCCTCAATCAAGCTTCGCGTAATGCCAACGACGGTGTCTCTTTGGCACAAACAGCTGAAGGTGGATTGTCTGAAGTTGGCAACAACTTGCAACGTATCCGCGAACTGGCCATTCAATCTGCCAACTCAACTAATTCTGCATCTGACCGTACCTCGCTCAATGCTGAAGTTACACAGTTACTCGCAGAAATACAACGTGTATCGACCACTTCTCAATTTAACGGTCAAAACATACTGGATGGCACATTCACTGCAGCCCAGTTCCAGGTCGGCGCAAACGCCAATCAAACTATTATTGCCAGCACGGGAAATTCCCAAACTTCGGCACTTGGCTCTTATCAGGTCGCCAACAACAGTATTTCGGCAGTTAGTGGCACTGCACTCTCTGCCGGTCAGCTAACATTAAACAGCATTGATGTGGGTAGCTCAACCTCGGGTTCAGCTGAATCGATATCTGCTGCCATCAATAGCGTAACTAACAAAACCGGCGTGTCCTCTTCAGCTTCTACTACGGTGACCAGTTCTGCATCCAATCCGTTGCAACGTAATCAATCGTTGCAATCCGGCGATTTGGTTATCAATGGCGTAAGCATTGGTGCGGTTGCAGGCTCCAGCAACGTTGCGACACAAGGTGGCAATGTCGCTGCCGCAATCAATGCTGTATCGAACCAAACCGGCGTTACGGCAGCGGCCAATGGCGGTACTGGCGCGCTGACTCTAACTTCCAACACCGGCAAAACTATCGACATTACCACCAATGCGGCCACACCTGCTGATGGTGCTACCCGGGTGGAAAATGCCACCGGTTTGGAATTGGCCGGGGCCACTAAATCCTTCGGCAACAGTGTCATCACCGTTGCCGCAGGCGCCCGCCAAGTAGTAACCAATACTTCAACTAACACAGCCACTGCCGCTGACACATTGACTGTGGCCGGTGTTACTTTCACATATAGCGCGGGCGCCAATAGTGCTACCAATATCCAAATAGACAACACTACCGCTGCTGCTCAAGGACTTAATGTCAGAGCTGCACTCGCCTTGAATAGCACAGTAACAAACGCATTCACCATTACAGGCGCGACAACTGACGCGATTCTGACCGCAAAAACCAACGTTTTATCGACTAGTGCTGCAGACGGCCTGGCATCCGCATCGGCAACTGCCAATGCCAGTTCATTTGCATCCACTACTTCAGGTGCGGGGGTTGCGATCGGCGACACCTTGAAAGTCGGTGGTCTTACATACGAATTCACGCGACACGATGCAACCGCTGTGACTACCGCAGGCAACATTCAGGTTAAATTGGGTACCGGCGGTACTGCTGCAACCGATGACGACATTCTGACTGCCACCAATCTTGCTGCGGCCGTCTCTGCCCAGCAGGCTGCGGGCAATGGCACGGTAGGATTCACCTCCAGAACTGCTGGCGCGATTACTGTGACAAACACACAGTACGGCACAGCGGGTGTCGTAGCTGCACCGACAGAACCGGTAACCAACGGCACCGCTGGTGCAATAGCCAGCGTTGATACCGCGGGCGTCAGTGGAGCTTATGCCAGCAGCAGCACCAAAGGAACGTTGACTCTTAACTCTGCCAACACATTCAGTATTGGTGGGACATCTCCCGCTGCTGCGGGCTTGAGCACAGCCAATGTTGGCCTGACGGCAATTAACACAGTTGATATTTCGACGCTCGACGGTGCAAATAAAGCGATTTCGCTGATTGACGGTGCGCTAAGTCAGGTCAGCACTATCCGTGGCAGCATGGGTGCTTTGCAAAATCGCTTTGCCAGCGTGGTGTCCAGCCTATCTGCATCATCGGAGAACCTATCTGCTGCGCGTAGCCGGATTCTAGATGCGGACTTTGCGGCTGAAACTGCGCAACTGACCCGTAATCAGATCCTGCAACAAGCGGGAACGGCAATGCTGGCACAAGCAAATCAATTGCCAAACACTGTATTGTCTTTATTGAGATAACACGTTAGATAGTTAATCCCGGCTGAATTAATTCGGCCGGGCCTTTAATAACAAAGGAGAGGCAAAATGCTTATCCAGAGTACTAGTAACCTGGCTCAGGCTATGTCGACTGGAAAAATTTTGAACGAAGGGGTCGCAAGCAATAGTAAATCTATTGCTGTTTCCGCTTTACCCTCAGAGGGTGCTGCACAACCTAACGGAATACTTGAGTCGCCCCCAGTCGCAACATTAAAGGTTTCCGACCATCCAGTCATTTCTACCCAGTTGGAACGCGCGGTAAACGACGTCAACCAAATGTTTAAGCAGTCAAATAGAAACCTGGAGTTCAGTGTAGATACTGACACCCAAAAACCAGTAGTCAAACTAATGGACACAGATACTGGTGATTTGATTCGCCAATACCCATCGGAAGAAATGTTGGCAATTTCCAGCGCAATAGAGCAATTTCAGCAGGTCGTATTGTTGGAACAAAAGGCCTAAGGAGACAGATTATGGCAGCCTCAGCCACATCAGTTACCTCGTCAACCAACCTTGACGTCAATAGCATCGTAAATCAGTTGATGGCGGTCGAGCGGCAACCAATCAATAAACTCAATGTCACGGAAGCAGGCTACCAAACCAGACTGTCTGCATATGGGAGCATAAAAGGCGCGGTAGCCAGCTTTCAAACTACAATGCAAAACTTGAGCATTGCGAGCAAGTTTACCAATCTCGATGCGATTCCTTCTGATGACACCATTCTGTCGGCAACTGCCAGTAGTATCGCGGTAGCGGGCACTTATTCTTTGGAAGTGTCCAGCCTGGCCCAAGCGCAAAAACTTGCCGCCATTGGGCAACCCAGTAGCACTGCTGCCATTGGCGATGGTACTGAGACTACGGTTACTTTTGATTTTGGCACCATAATCGGTGGGACACTGGATCCGTTAACACAAAAATATACCGGTGTTACCTCGTTCAATTCAAACGGTAATAGCACCAAAAACATCACCATAGACAGCAGCAATAATTCTCTGCAAGGTATACGCGATGCAATCAACGCTGCCAAGATGGGAGTAACGGCAACTATCATCAACGATGGCGGCACTTCACCCTATCGTCTTGCGCTATCGTCGGACAGCAATGGCGTTAGCAATAGCCTGAAAATTACTGTAAATGGCGATGCAAGCGTAAGTAATCTACTGGCACACGACCCTGTGGCTACGCAAAATCTGACCGAGACTATTACCGCGAAAAATGCCGACTTTAAGGTAAATGGCGTGTCAGTCAGTAAGACCTCAAATTCTGTCTCCGATGTAATACAGGGAGTCACGCTCAATTTTAAAAAGATCACCACGACACCGACAACTTTGACTGTGGCTCATGACAATGCCTCGGTAAGTAACTCGGTCTCCGGCTTTGTGAAGGCTTACAACGACCTTGCCAAAACACTAAAAGATATTTCTGCTTACGACCCCGCAACCAAAACTGCGGCTATTTTGCAGGGTGATAGCACCGTACGTTCCCTGCAATCGCAGTTGCGAATAGCGCTTGGATCACCAGTCTTGGGGGCTTCTGGCGTTCTGACCACGCTTTCTGAGATAGGCATTTCTTTCCAAAAGAATGGATCCCTCGGGCTGGACAACACCAAGCTCAATAGCGCAATAGCCAATAATGCCAACGATATTGCAAGTATATTTGCCAGTGTCGGCAAGGGAACAGATAGCTTGGTAACTTTTAATTCGGCTACTAGCAACACAAAAGCCAGCAGTTACGCAGTGAATGTTACCCAAATTGCCACTCAAGGCAATACTGTAGGAAATAGTGCAGCCAATACTATTATTACGAGTGCAAATAAAGAATTTAATTTGATTGTTAATAACATTAGTGCTTCAGTTACATTAGATGAGGGTACTTACACAGCTCAATCATTGGCTGCCGGGCTACAAGCCAAGATCAATGGCGCAACAGCATTCAGCAACGCAGGCATTAAAGTGGCGATTACGCAAAATAGTGGTGTACTCACGATAACTTCGTCCAGCTATGGCTCCAACTCCAGCGTTGCTATCAGCGGGGCTGGTGTAAGTGACTTACTGGGCGCGATTCCCACGCAAACCGCTGGTAAAGACGTGGAGGGATCCATAGGTGGAGTTATCGGCACTGGTTCCGGCCAAGTGCTAAGCGACTCGCAAGGCTTAAGCATCAACATTAACGGCGGCACATTAGGCGATCGCGGCAGCGTGAATTATTCGAACGGCTATGCATTTTCTCTCGAAAAATGGGCAAGCTCCGTATTGACAACCAACGGCGCAATCGCCAGTCGCACTGAGGGCATTAACAATTCCATTAAAGATGTAGGCAGCCGCCGCGCTGCAATGGAAACTCGTTTAACAGGCATTGAAAAGCGCTATCGCGCCCAATTTACTTCACTGGATATCATGCTAAGCAGCATGAATCAAACCAGCAGTTACTTAACCCAACAACTCGCACAAATTGCCAAACTATAACTTGGGAGAATTATCATGAACACCACTGTAGCAATCAAGGCCTATAACAAAGTTGGAATTGAATCTGGTGTGAATGCGGCTGACCCGCATAAACTTATTTTGATGCTATATCATGGTGCATTACTCGCGATAATATCAGCCAAGAACCAAATTTTACGCGAAGAAACATCAGCCAAGGGCACATCCATTTCCAAGGCAATCATGATTATTGACGAAGGATTGAAAGCCAGCCTCGATAAAAACGCCGGTGGCGAACTGGCACAGAATCTTTCCTCCTTGTATGACTACATGAACCAACGTCTGTTGATTGCCAACCTTAATAACGATACCGTTATCCTTGACGAAGTCAGCCAATTACTTTCCGAACTAAAAGGGGCTTGGGAAAGCATCCGATCGGCAGTCTCAACTGACTTGCCCGCTATTCCCACCATAGGTCGTCAACAGGCTACTCCTACTCTAGTGCCGCCAGTGCCCGCAGCCCAATCAACAAAAACCACGCCGCTACAATCAACAATCGGCAGGCACGCAATGACAGCTTATGGAAGTGTTTAAGTAGTGAACAATTGTTACTGACCTTTGCTTTCCAATTCACATGCTACAGAATGAATATAAAAATGCTTGGGACCAAGTGACAGCTATCAAATACCTTATATGCTGAATATCGACATTTGATTGTAACTGCCACACTATAGAATTTAAATACCCAGCGGCACAATGCCGCGATTGAAAAACCAAGATTATAGGATGTAGATAATGAATCCAGTCATCGAAAATTATGAATTTCTTTCATCCATTACCGCGCAAATGCGAGTAGCGGCCACTCACGGCCAGTGGGATCAATTGGTGGAATTAGAGGTTCAGTGTAGCCAGCATGTAGAAGTCATGAAATCCCAAGATGGGAGTATCTTGCCTGACGAAAATACACGATTGCGTAAAATGGAATTGATCCGGAAAATCCTCGCTGACGACGCTGAAATCCGCAACCATACTGAACCGTGGGTGGCTCAACTACAGCGCATCATGAATAGCACGGGGCAAGAGCGACGCTTGCAACAGACCTACTCCAGTGAATATTAATTATTTAGAGGCGAGCACACATGACCGCGCTTCACGGAAAACTGCGTAATACCACAGTACTCACCATTACGTAACAAATGACATGCTGCCTGTCAAACTCCTGAATACGCTTAAGGCACTTGCATTAGCGCCAAAAGCACTTCCTGCTGCAGCAGCAGACGCTAAGTCTAAAACGGGGCAACTTGAACCGGGGCAAAAAATTCAGGGCATAGTACAAACCCAGGTATCCCCCGGTTTGTTCAATGTACGTATTGGCGACCAGCTTACCCAAATGACACTTCCTGCTTTTATTCGCACTGGCGACACAATCAAACTGCAAGTCATCGCCACCAGTCCCCGTTTGACTTTCAGCATGTCCGCTTCGACCAACCCGTTATCCACAGATGAGCAATTAAGTTCGGTAGCACGACTGCTGTCTTCTCTGTCACAGCAACCGCGAGAAAGAACCGATATGCGCGCGATGCAAAGTACGCCATTATGGTCAACGCCGCAAACCATGCAAAGTGTGCAATTGGCTGGATTGTTACAGGAGGCTTTGGGTAACAGCGGTCTTTTCTACGAATCACACCAAGCTCAGTGGCTTAATGGTGCGCGTAATACTGCACAACTTCTGCAAGAACCACAGAATTCCGCGAGAGCAAACCCTTCAGCAAACTTGGAAACCCCAACCGTACCGGATCGCAATATATCCTCTGTAAATAAAATGGATACAGCGGCTTCAACGGAAGAGAATATGCCGATTATTCCCGACCATCTGAAACCACTCGTGCAGCAGCAAATCAACGCACTTGAAACACGGCAGGTGCTATGGCAAGGTAACATCTGGCCAAATCAGATCATGCAATGGGAAATTCATGAACAATCGTCACCAATCCC
The DNA here is from genome assembly GCA_039920105.1 of Candidatus Nitrotoga sp. Taxonomy (GTDB): domain Bacteria; phylum Pseudomonadota; class Gammaproteobacteria; order Burkholderiales; family Gallionellaceae; genus Nitrotoga. Next base: position 8,775 of record JBDSEJ010000323.1, read on the forward strand.
TGCTATTGAAAACCAGCAGCAATGGACCACACAAATCCATCTGGACCTGCCCAATCTGGGCATGGTTTCCGCCACATTAAATTTCAATAGTGCAGGTCTGAGCCTAACTTTGAATGCAAGTACCACGACAACACGCACCGCACTAGGCAATGCCAGTTCGCAACTCGTCGCCACTATGTCAGATCATGGAATTCCAATTATCAGCTCTATAGTCACGCAAGATGAACCCGCCCAATAAGCAACAAATGGCTGTCGCGCTGGCTTATCATGGCCACGAATCAGCCCCAAAAGTTGTAGCGCAAGGGCGCGGCTTGATCGCGCAGGCAATAATTAAACAGGCCAAAGAACATGGCGTGTTTGTTCATGAATCGGAGGATCTGGTGGGATTACTGATGCAGGTTGAACTGGATCAGCACATTCCACCGCAACTTTATCTGGCTGTGGCGGAATTACTAGCTTGGCTTTATCGCTTGGAGCATGGGGAAATTCCCGCCAATTTCAAATCTGATTGATAAATGTAACGGCAATAACATCGGTAGCTTCAATTCTGAGGCCCAACACCTTTAAAATATTGTGATTAAAAAAACTGCGATATCTTCAAAGCGCAACATCAAGTGATATGACCTCGTCACATTGATTCACAGCACACAAGATGAACAAGCACAAAATCTAGCGCTATAAACATCTGTTGCCGCGATTTTACCTTGGACGTAGCAATCCATTTCACTCGACCAATTTTATTTGGAGCACAGAAAAACAACCTCTTATTCCAGCATTGCCGAAAAAGCATTTCGGTAGACTTAAGTGATATATTAATTTTTATTTTTAGTTAGGCGCAACATGGCCACAGAAAAAGATATTCCGTTAAAAATAGAGCTGTTTTCCGATGATGCTGATAGTGAATTCCGCATACACTCAAACAAGGAAATTCAGTCCATCCTGCGCAGCATTGTAAAAACAGGCTCACTGGCGGCACTTTACTACGATGATGAAAATGATTTCATCCTGACCACACTACTTGGAGTTGACGAGCAGAATGTGTGGCTGGGCATTACCCCCAGAGAGGCTGACAATCGACGTATTCTTCTAAGCCATAAAATAATCTTCGTCAGCTCGCACCTGCATGTAAAAGTGCAGTTCGTAGCACACTGCATCGAAAATACTTGGTTTAAAAATAAACAAGCATTTTGTTTGTCGATGCCAAATAGCCTATT
>JBDSEJ010000324.1:0-1689 GCA_039920105.1 Candidatus Nitrotoga sp.
ATTTGAGCCATAAAATAGCGCCGATTGGGTAACTGCGTCAGAAAATCAATTGTGGCGAATTCCTGTAGTTCAATTTCTCTGCGTTTACGTTCGGTAATGTCGGTGATCAAGCCATGCCACATTATGCCGCCGTCTTGCATTCGACATGGCCGCGCGTCACCATGCCGCCAACGTAATCCTTGCCTGGGCAATATTACACGGTACTCAAAATGCCAGGGCATCAGGCTGGAGGCAGATTCTTCGAGTGAAGCACGGTAAGCTGTTAAATCATCTGGATGAATGGCTTTATGTATAAGAGAGACATTATCGGCGACCTGTTCTGGTGTAACCTCGTAAATATCCCTGATTCCCTCGCTAACATAAGAGAAAAATTCATTTCCATTCGGCAATAGACTGTATTGGAATACAAGCCCCGGAATTTCATTTGTCAAACAAGTTATCAAGTCGATATTCTGCTGCAGCCTATTGGACAAGGCTTGCATGGCCGTTATATCAGTAGTCATACCTATCATACGAAGTGGTTTGCCTTCCGGGTCGCGGTTAATAACCCGGCCGCGGCTCAATATCCATTTGTAGTGGCCATCCTTGCAGCGGATTCTGTGTTTCACCTCATAGATTTCTGTCTTTTTATCAAAATGTGCTTGTATTCTCTCTTGAACACTCGCCAGATCTTCTGGATGCACACGTGTATAACTGTCTTCAATCCGACTGGTGATATCTAAACCCGAGTAACCTAGAATAGCGCTCCAGCCACCGGAATAATGAATCTCACCCGTTGATATATTTCGATCCCAAATCCCGGCGCCACTTCCCTCGATTGCCAGCGCCATTCTTGTCTCATTTTCGCGCAAGTTATCTTCAGCCATTTTAATCTTGGCTTCACTGATATCGCGCTCAATGGCAATAGATGCCAGCGCTAAAACATCCACAATGAATTGTCGGTGTTGTTTGTTTACTCGATCAGGATTTTTTGAGTAGACGACGAAAATTCCAAGTATGCAGTTCGCGGCTGACCGAATCGGCGTCACAGAACATACATGCAATCCATGTTGCAGAGCCAAGTTGCAAAAGCTGCGCCAGCCTCCAACTGCTCCATTCTCGGTGGTGATTTGGATCATGCTATCTGAAGCAAATTGATCCGCGCAAGCACCAAAATCATTTTTTCTATCAATAAGCTCTAGTCTGTAAACTTTGGGCAGACTAGGTGCTGCACCCAGTTGCATGTGATTGCCATCCAACAGGAAAATTGCGCCCGCTATTTCAAGATTTTGCTCTTCGATTCCACTCACAATACTGATTAGCGTCTGGGCAAGAGGAGCCCCCCGGGCGATATGTGCCAACGTCCGATTGTTTGCTGCCAACAATCGTTGGTAGGTATCAAAACCTGTGCTGTTGTGAGAGGTGGCCAACGTCATTGTGTGATCAACATTAGTTTGTACATGTTTTATTGTAGTTTCGGCAATACAAAATAATTATTTAAAACAACGGAAAGTTTATAGCAACTTCGGCGGTAACAGTGGGCAACGAACCTTTGGCAGAAAATTGCAATGATGTTCCTTGCAGAAGGAAATGCAGGCGGCAATTGAATAAACGCATGACTACTGATGTTTGTACTTGTTAAGTTAACCTAGAGATAAGCATGTATGGCTGTATATTGATAGTCACAGAAGAATATTTCTTTAAGGCTTG
>JBDSEJ010000325.1:0-3131 GCA_039920105.1 Candidatus Nitrotoga sp.
CAACGCCCAGGTCAAGCCAGAAGCGCATGATGCGGATCACTGCCTTCACCACCTCCGGATTGTTGTGGTTCAGATCAGGCTGATGGGAAAAAAACGGTGCCAGTAATAGGCATTGGCCTTTTCGTCCCACGCCCAATTGGATTTTTCAGAGTCGGTGAAGATGATGCGGGTCTCTGGAAACTTCTTGTCTGTGTCTGACCAGACGTAGAAGTCGAGCTTCTTCGAGCCGGCTGGCGCGCGGCGCGCGGCCTGAAACCAGGGATGCTGATCAGAGGTGTGATTGATGACCAGCTCAGTGATAATTTTCAGGTTGCGGCGGTGCGCTTCGCGGATGAAGTTTCGAAAGTCGGCGAGTGTGCCGTATTCAGGATGTACGTCGCTATAATCGGATATATCGTAACCATCGTCTTTGAACGGCGAGGGATAAAAAGGTAGCAGCCACAATGTGTTAACGCCAAGATCCTGCAGATAGTCAAGTTTCTCTGTCAGCCCCTTGAAATTCCCGAAACCATTGCCATTGCAGTCGCAGAATCCCTTGACGTGCACCTCATAAATGATGGCGTCCTTGTACCACAGAGGATCGTTTGCCCATTCCGGGTCGACCGGGGAAATTGCATCGTGGTTGTTATCCTTGGTTTTGCGCATTGTGTTTACTGGCTAAAGTAATCTGCTTCGGTGCTTGATATTTGAGTTTAGGGAGTGCGGTCGGTACGGTCCCGGGGAAACCAACGGTTAAGTAACGCTGCCGCGTGATCGCGGGCGCCAAGGCCGAAAGCCAGCGCTCCGGCAAACACAATGCCAGCCAGGAGGATCAGAAATGTTTGTTGGATCATGCCACCGCTGATATCCAAATGATCGATCGCCAGCAACAAAACAAAGGTCAGGACAGCGTAGCGCGCAACTCGCCCCAGCAGGTCACCGTCGCTAATGTCGGCGCCGCGACAATAGTTTTGCACGGCCAAGCCAACAAAGCGCGTAAAGTAACTGCCGAAGACGATGATCAGTAATGCCACCAGAATTTTAGGTACGAACATCAGCACCTTGCTGAGCAGATCTGTCACCTGCAAAAGCCCGAGGCTGTTGAAGGCAATAATCAGAGACACCAGTATCGCGGTTAAATATGCAATCAAACCAACCATCTCGGCCGTGTCCTTTTCTGTGCCGCTTTGCTGCAGAAAACTGTCGATTCCTGCACGCTCACTTAGAACGTTGAAGTTGAGCGCACGCAGCGCCTTAACTACGCTAAAACGAAAAGCCTTGGCGATCAGCCAGCCAAGGATAAGCACGCCCAGAGCGATCGCCAGGCGAGGCATAAAAGCACCAATTTGATACAACAGCGCGCGAACAGGCTCCAGCAAGACGTCAATGTTATTCATAATCGCTCTTTCTCCCTTGGTTTATCCAGAGATGCCGGCCAATCCGGCAATTCCCGCTAACGGCACACCGATCCAATCGGGCCGATTGTCCATTTCGTAACGTAATTCGTACAACGCTTTCTCAAGCTCGAAAAGGTCAATAAGCCATATCGCTGTCTCGAAATCCGCAATGCTGGGGTACAGTCCGCCCGCCACTGCGACTTGACCATAAGCTTGCAGGAAGCCATTGCGCATACTTTGTTCCCATTGGCGTGCAACGGGTGCCAGATGATCAATGTCGGGCGTGATCGTGGCGAATTGGCGGAGTGCGGCATGGCGCGCGTAGTCAAACGAACGCAGCATGCCCGCAACGTCACGCAATGCACTGTGCTTGATGCGGCGCTCAGCAAGGGTCCGCTGCGGCTCGCCCTCGAAATCAATGATCATAAAATCATCAAGGCAAATCAGCACCTGGCCGAGATGCAGGTCGCCATGCAGGCGTGTCTTCACTCCGGCTGGGGGGGCGAGCAAACCCTGGTTAATGCGCGCGATGAGTGCGGGGGTTGCCTCGATAACGCGCTGTGCCAATTCTTCCAGGAGTTTTTCCCAGTCTTTGCTACGGTGGGACAGCAACTCAAGCGTGTTGCGGCATTCATCCTCCACGGCAGTGACCCAGCGCTTGAGGTCGTCTGCCTGAACAGGCTCGGGGTCGAAATCCGGGTTCCCCGTGCGGCGAGCCAACACCAGATGAAGTTCGGCGATGCGGCGCGCCAGGACCTGCATTCGCTCGACCATCGGGCTTACGTCCTCGCATACCCCACCGTCAGTATTGCCGCATGACTCCAAAAGTCGGCCAAGCTGGCCAACTGTATAACTCCACGCGTCACCCTGATTCGCCACTTGGGCTTGCAGTAATGCCAAGGTATAAATCGTTCCATCCGTAGCGTGAAAGTCGATGCTGCCAGCGACCGGTACGCAGTGCTCAAAGCCGCCGACATCGGTCAGATATCGTCCCATCTCCAGCTCCAGACTGATACCGTTATGCAAGCGCCGGTAAGCCTTAAGGAACAACTTGTCGCCGAGCAGGCTGATAGAGTTGCTGCTCGCGGTCAGGCGTTGCAGAGGGGTCGCTTCCTGGAGCGTGTCGCCGACGATCTTTGCGAACGAATCGCAGGGCGAAAATCGCAGTGTGCCGCCCTCGGCCTTTAGTTCGCGTTTCGCGCCGATCGCATCGATCATGGCTCGGCAGAAGGGTTCGTCGGCCATTGCATCGGCGAGCAGGCCGGTAACGGCCTGCTGACGCACCTTGGCAATGGCCGCCGATGCAAGGATCCGTGGCTGCTGTTCGTCAGAATCATCGAACTCCATCGCCAGCGGCACGAAATAGCGTGCTGGCTTGTCCGCTCCGTGGATGTCTACCAATGCCAGCAGCCACTGAGTCTCACCCGATTGAAGCATGACGTGTTCAACGATGGCGGCCTTAACCAGCGGCTCGGTTTTTGCTGCGTACCAGCGTTGACGCAACAGGAAGCGCGGCAGAATCTCACGCTCAAACTGGTTTTTCGTTTTTTCGGCCATGGAAATGCGCCATGGCACGACACGGTTACGAAAAAAACTGTTCCATCCATCGAATAGTACCAGCACCGCCAAGTCTTCCACTGGCGTGCGATCGAGATGCCAGGCCGGCGGCTCGGCATCAGTCGATAGCCGAAACCAGAAAAATCCATAGGCCATCAGGGTCAGGAAATAGGGGTCCTTGCCGATGGGAGGAAATGC
>JBDSEJ010000326.1:0-4511 GCA_039920105.1 Candidatus Nitrotoga sp.
GAATAAGCGGTTGATCCAGAGCATACTTTCTGCAGCGCATTGCTGCCTGAATGCCGCGCACGCGGCGGCCAGGTTGGCGGTTTTGTGCGCGGGGCCGAGCAAGCCGTAGTGGCGGATACGCTTGAAACCACTGGGCAACATGTGTTGCATGAGACCATGAGGATCAGGTCTTACATCTGACATTTGTGTTGAGTCTATTGAATCTGTGACAAACCTAAACGCATCGGATGTGTCGATGGCAAGGGCCATTACGCATTGAATTGTCCTGAACGTTGTATCACGTGACAGAGCATGGTAACGCTAGTGTAGATATATAGTGACGACGGAGATTGTCAGCAATTACTTACATTGTCACAGAATTCGGTCAATCATTGCGGCGTGGTATTTCCACGCCGACTGTCTGATGGACAATCATTACCACCTGTAGATCGAAACCAGTACACCAACCTTATCCAGGGGCATGTTATTTCATAACGGCACTTACACGCAATGTGTTTGCTAGGCGGCTTACTGACTGTAATTTTAACCAGTGGCAACACTCAATACTTCTTGTAAAAATTTGGCCGTAAAATAAGCGAGTGCGGCTGCTGTCCCGCCTGTTAAGAGGGTGCGTAGCCCAGATAAAAATACAGGCTTTTTGAGTGCAAGACTTTTCAGCATGCCGATTAAAAAGAACATCGCTCCAGCAAGAAAAGCACTAATTAAAAATTGGTTCGTCATTTCCATTGAAGACACTATATAAGGCAGCAACGGAACTGCACCGACTGAAACGAATGCAATGAATGTCACCCCTCCAGATATTAAAGGTGTCGGGACGGTTTTGCTAAGTCCGTGTTCTTCCGCAAGCATTACCTCAAGCCATATTCTTTTGTCTGCGGTTATGGTGTCTACAATTTTTTCAAGCATCTCTTCGCTAAAACCCTTGGCTTCATATATTTGTCGTACTTCTTCCCGTTCACCTTCGGGTATTTCATCGATGTGACTTTCTTCCGTTTTCATAATGCTTTCGTAATACTCTGCTTCTGTTTTGCTGGATTCATACTTAGTCGCCCCTGCAAAACTGCTGCAACCAGCATAAACACAAGGATTTTAGTGTAAGGTTGGTCAACTGAATCACTCATAAATCGTTAAATCCCGAGTAGATTTCTGAGGGATGTTGCCATGAGCACGCCGGACTTTTTTCGCAATCGCCTGGATACGATGATTGACTTACGTCACCCGCTTGCGGTGCTGGCTACCCGCCTACCATGGCCTGAGATTGAGTCCTCGTTTCTCCCCTGTTTGTGCACACGGACAAAGCTACTCAGTTGATAGAGGAAGTTGATCTATTCGGAACCAGCGTAGCGTTGGCTGGCACCGGTATCAGCAATGCCGGACGTCCCCGTCTATCGATACGCCTCATGGCCAGCCTGCTTACCTGAAAAACAGCTTCAACCTCAGCGATGAGGAGTTGGTTGCGCGCTGGAGCGAGAACGTCGTGTGGCAGTTCTTCAGTGGCCAAGAGTACTACGAGCCCCGGCTACCGTGCGATGCGACGCAGATTGGACGCTTTCGCCGTGTTATTGGTGAAGAAGGTCTGGAGCGGCTGCTGAAGTTCACCATCGAGACTGCAGTGCGGATAAAGGCCGTCAAGCCCGCCGAGTTTGAGCGCATCATCGTTGACACCACGGTTCAGGAGAAGGCCATTGCCCACCCGGTAGACAGCCGCTTGTTGGAGATCGCGCGCCACAAGGTGGCCAGTGCAGCCAAGCGTGCAGGGATAGCGCTGAAGCAGACTTTCGCCAAGGAAGGCAAAGTGCTGCGCCGCAAGGCGGGTGGGTATGCCCATGCCAAACAGTTTAAACGCATGAAGAAGGCTGTTAAGCGCCAGCGCACGATCCTTGGGGTGGTCATGCGCGAAGTGCAACGCAAACTCGACACGCAGACATTGGCGATTGCCGCAGGCAGCGCACATGCAGGCGTGCCAGCAAGCCAGAAGGTCATCAGCGATCTCCTGACGTTGCTTGAGCGTGCAGAACGCATCCGCACACAGCAGCGCCGTGACAAGAACAAACTCTACGCACTTCATGCACCCGAAGTGGAATGCCTGACAAAGGGAAAGGCCCGTAAGTCCTACGAATTTGGCGTCAAAGTCAGCCTGGCCGTGACGCATAAGCAGGGACTGATGGTGGGTGCCAAGTGCTTTACCGGCAACCCTTACGACGGGCACACGCTGGCAGATCAACTGGAGCAGACGAACTCGCTTCTCGGCAAAATCGGCGTTAAGCCAACCACCGCCGTCGTCGACCTGGGCTTCCGGGGAGTAGACCAGGACGTAGCCCCCGTGAATGTGATCCATCGGGGCAAGTACAAGACGCTCACGCCCCAGGAAAAAATCTGGCTCAAGCGTCGACAAGCCATTGAGCCGATGATCGGGCACACGAAGTCAGACAACCGCATGGATCGTTGCTGGCTGAAAGGTACGCTCGGTGACGCTCTACACACACTCAGTTGTGCGGCAGGTTACAACATTCGCTGGCTGCTGCGGGCAATCGTCCGCATGGGCATCAAGCTGGTTTTTTTGCGCCTGTTATTCTTAGCCATGTTAGCGAGAATCCGCGTCAAACCTCTGACAGTTTTGCTGCTGGGCTCTCATGCGTTGCTTCGCGGCATGCGATCGAGATGGGCTATGTCAGAGTCGTCTTGCACTTTGACTTGATTTGAATTTTGCAGGGACGACTAAATAACACCCAGTCAGGCATTGTTGATCTGCTGGCTTGGGTTGCCAAACAAAACGTTTCCCCAGAAGCATTGCATATCGTGATGGAATCCACCGGCGTCTATCACGAACAAGCAGCCATGGCGCTCGCGGATGCTGACGTGATGGTTTCTATCATCAATCCGGCACAGGTTAAAGATTTTGGCCGTGGACTGGCCGTGCGCACCAAGACCGATGGCGTAGACAGCGTTGTACTGGCCCGTTATGGCGCATTACTCAAACCCAACGCTTGGGTGCCACCCTCTCAGGAAGCACGGGTACTGCAAGCCTTATTAGTACGCCGTGATGCGATTGCCCAAGATTTACAACGCGAGCGCAATCGCCAGGAGAAAGCCGGTGCCACAGACACACCAGCGCTGATTCATAAATCACTTGAAGAGGGCATTGAATCTCTGGTCAAGCAGTTAGCCCAGCTACAAAAGGATATTGACGCACACATCGACAAACATTCGAATCTTCAGAAAGATAGGGCATTGCTTCAGAGTATTCCAGCAGTTTGTCCGCAGGTGGGGAACAATCTACTCTCTGTCATGCACAACCATGATTTCGGTACGGCACAACAGTTGGCGGCTTATCTGGGACTCGTTCCAGTGGAACGACAGTCAGGTAGTCAGGTGCTGGGACGCGCGAGGATGTCCAAGGCTGGCCCCGCTAGAATACGCGCTGTGCTCTATGTGGCTGCCGTCGTGGGAACACGCTATAACCCACACGTCAAAGCTGTTTATGAACGCCTGCTTGCCCGAGGCAAGTCCAAGATGTCCTCCCTCGGTGTCGCATTGCGCAAGCTGGTGCATTTGTGCTTTGGCATACTCAAAACTCAACAGCCTTATCAACACGATTAGATGAAAAATGCTTGACTTTAAAGACGGTATCTACCGTGCTATTGAAGCATCTAATGCGATGTAGTAGACTTCTGTTTACTTGGACCTAAATATCGAGTGGGTCACAATGGCCCGGGAAACCGGTCCCGAATACGATGCAGGAGAGAGGTGGGCAATCATGAGTAAGCGCTTCCAAAATTGGGCTGAGACCTGGATTGAGAATAACATCCTTCCTGGCGCTAATCCCGACATCGAGAACCACGATGCGCGGGCAATGCGGCTGATGGATGAAATGTACGCCGCGGCGGCTGCGGCCAATTTCTCAGACATAGAGACCGCGGAGGAGCGAAAGCACCTTGCACCCCTGGTTTTGGCTGCGGTCGCGGACGACAGAGAATTCGACTACGATACATTTACGCTCAAGTATCTACTGGCGATGGAGTTTGAAGACGGCGACTGAGCCCCGCCCGTCCGATTTACTCACGAACAGATTGCAACTGCATCGTTATAAGTTCCGCCAAAAATGAGGATGTATGGATCGAGTTCAATGCAGTTGCCTGGAACATAAGAATTTAAGTTGTTGTTGTGGATTTTGGCACATGCCCGCATGGGCTGACTGCAAATTTTAAGGACGCTTTAAGGGGCATAGGGGTCAGGCCTTACATTTGACATTTGTGTCGAGTCTATTGAATCTGTGACAAACCTAAACGCATCGGATGTGTCGATGGCAATGGCCATTACGTATTGAATTGTCCTGTGCGTAGTATCACGTGATAGAGCATGGTAACGCGAGTGAAGATATATAGTGACGACGCAGATTGTCAGCAATTACTTACATTGTCACAGAATTCGGTCAATCATTGCGGCGTGGTATTTCCACGCCGACTGTCTGATGGACAATCATTACCACCTGTAGATCGAAACCAGTACAC